>DASWYB010000092.1:0-9243 GCA_036405195.1 Patescibacteria group bacterium | reverse complement strand
CGTTTCAAAGGCGAGTTTGCGGATGTAGGCAAGGCTCTCGACTCGGCTCGCAATAAATATGAACAAGTGGCGACGACCCGCTATAAACAGATCGACCGTTTAACGACGAAGATTAATAGCTATCAACTAGAACAAGATGATCCTCCTCAGCTTATTGAAGCTCCGTTAGAAGTTATCGAGACCCTGGAAGTGAGCGAATAACAAAAGCCGTAGACGCTTCCCACGAGGGGAGAGACATCTACGGCTTAAGGACTACACCGTAGGGGAAGGAATGCTTCATGCGGCGTGCGGATACTGCGAAATCGCGAGTCTGGTAGAGGCGGCTTTCCGCCGCTTGTTCCACCGACGTACCTGGGGGCGGATTGCAATCCGCCACGTCGCGTACCCGACGAATGCGATGAGCGAGACTCCAACTATTTTACTGAGGGTTATGATGCCCTCTACGGCGGCATACACCGTTTCAAAGGTTGGAGACGGGATTGCTGCCGCCATAGCATCCACTGGACCATCAAGGAGCCCCAGCATTGCGGCAAGCGTGATCAGCCCGAACACGAGTGTCGTAACTCTTTTCACGTAATTACCTCATACGATGGCTTAGAAAGTGCCATCACAGTGATTGTATCGGAATATACCATATGTTGGCTAGTTTGTCAAGCGTTGGTGAGTGTGTTTAAATAAAACGCAGCGAGAATTAAATTTTTATACGCCGTTAAATAATAAAGGATAGTAACGTGTCACAACCTCTCCCTTCCCATACGAAAGTTGCAATAATCGGTTCCGGGCCCGCTGGTCTTACCGCCGCTATTTACGCCGGTAGAGCTTTACTTAATCCGTTTGTCATTGCTGGCAGAGAGGTTGGGGGACAACTTATGACCACAACCGATGTTGAGAACTTTCCCGGGTTTCCTGGTGGGGTGATGGGACCCGAGCTCATGACAAAAATGCGAGAGCAAGCAGAACGTTTTGAAGTGGATTTTCTAGAAGAAAACGTCGTTTCCATCGACACACAAGCAAAGCCATTTTCGATCAAGACAGAAAGCCATTCACTGACCGCCGATGCAGTTATTTTGGCTACTGGGGCATCAGCTAAATGGCTTGGTCTCCCAAGTGAGCAACGATTACGCGGTCACGGTGTGTCCAGCTGTGCCACATGCGATGGATTTTTCTTCCGGGGCAAGGAAATTGCAGTGATCGGCGGGGGGGATAGTGCTATGGAAGAAGCAACATTTTTGACCCGCTTTGCAAGTAAGGTGTATCTCGTGCACCGACGCGAAGAGTTTCGTGCGAGCAAAATCATGCTCGAAAAAGCGAAGTCTGACCCGAAGATTGAATTTGTTTTAAATAGTGAAATTGAAGAAGTGCTGGGAGAAGAAAAAGTCTCAGGGCTTAAAATAAAGAATAACCAAACGAATGAAGTCTCCACCCTATCCGTAGAAGGAGTGTTTGTGGCGATCGGCCATCAGCCCAATTCTGGATTTCTTGCCGGAGCCATTGAGGTTGATGCAACAGGGTATGTTGTGATAAAGGATGATTATCACACATCTGTTCCGGGTATATTTGTAGCCGGAGATCTCCATGATCACAAATATCGGCAGGCTATTACTGCCGCAGGCGCAGGTTGTGCGGCAGCGTTAGAAGCAGAACGCTATTTGGCCCGTAAGGATTAAGCATGATAATTGGTGCTCATGTTAGTGCCGCTGGAGGGATTATGAATGCCATCCCTCGCGCAAAAGAAATCGGTGCGAGTGCGGTTCAAATATTTGCCTCTGCCCCAGGTAATTGGAATCCTCCCAAGGCGACCCTTGAAGAAGGAAGAGCATTTGGTGAGGCGTGTCGCTCCGAAGGTATTACCCATATTTTCTTTCATAGCATTTACCTTATTAACTTAGCTTCAGATAAGCCATTTTTAATTCACAAATCAAAAGAATCTCTTATAGCTGGGCTTAATTTGAATGCTGCTATGGGAGGTAATGGGGTTATTTTTCACGTGGGAAGCACCAAAGATCGAACCTTTGATGCGGCAAAAGAAAACATTATTAAATCCTTGAACGATATTATTGCCAAGAGCGATCCGAAGTCGATACTCATTATTGAAACAAATGCAGGACAAGGGAATTGTGTTGGCGATACATTTGAAGAAGTGGCTGAGCTTATTGCTGGCGTAGAGCAAAAAGAACGCATCGGCGTTTGTCTGGATACTGCTCATACGTTTGCTTCGGGATATGACCTGGTGAATGTTGGCCCGGAGTCTATTATGCAGCAATTTGATGAGATTATTGGGCTAAAGTATTTGAAAGCTATCCATTGTAATGATTCAAAAACCGATTTTAACTCGCGAGTTGATCGGCATGAGAATATTGGATTAGGAAAGATTGGCGAAGAGCCATTCCGTCAGTTGCTTCACCTACCGGAATTAAAAAATATTCCGTTCATTCTTGAAGTTCCGGGTATCGAGGGGAACGGCCCTGACCGTATAAACGTAGATAAGTTAAAAGACTTGGCCGTATAATCGAGATCTACTTTAGCAGTGACTTGCTTCTTCTTTGCCGATGAAACGTTATAACGAATCGGTGCACTTCATCTCGTATGCTTGTCAGGAGTAAGAGCGCATCCGAATTTTGGTTCAAAACAATAGGATCGCTGCTGCCGGGTGTGAAAATAAGCTCTTCTTTTTTTGCTAACGAAATAAAAGGAACGTCGGCTTTGGCCAGCTGAAGGGCCTCGCCGGCAGCAGAAAGTTGTCCTTTTCCTCCGTCAATAAGCAGTAGGTCGGGCGTAGGGCGATTTTTATTGTGCATACGACGGAAGACGAGCTCTCGCATACTGGCGAAGTCATTTTGGCCTTCTGGGGTTTCTATTTTGTATTTTCGATACTCACCTTTTGCCGGTTGGCCATCAATAAAGACGATCGAGGCACCAACAATATGAGTCGATCCGAGGTTAGAGATATCAAATGCTTCGATCCGGCGTGGAATAGACCCAAGGCCGATTATCTTGGCTAGATCAGCCAAACCGTTGTGTCGCCGAGACTTCTTTAGCAGTTCAAGTTTTAGTTGATACGCTGCATTCTCTTGCGCTGTTGCTAAGCGTTTCTTTTTATCACCTTTTTGAGGCACAAGAATGGTCACGCGACGGCCGGTTTGTTCTCGCAAATATGTCTCGAGGGCATCTTTGTCTGAGGGCTCATATGAAACGATAATTTCTTGAGGGATAGCTAATCCCTGGATGTAGAGGTAATCCAGTATTTCGTCTGTAAGTTCGTTTGGTGTGAGTGGGGAAGGAAACTCAAAAACAAAATCACGTTTATCAAGAATTTTGCCCTCTCGCTCCATCAAGACATATACCGTTATAAGTTTTCCTGCTTGAGTCCACCCGATATAATCGGTGCTGAGTCCTTTCGGGCTAAAGAGTGACTGATTCTGCCGTAGCTGCTGTACTGCACCAAGTCGATCGCGGAGTATGGCCGCTCGCTCATATTCTTCATTATGAGCGGCCGTGTCCATTGCTTGTTTGATCTCTCGTTCCATCTCTGGCTGCGGAGAAGAGAGAAAGCGGATCGCCTCTTTAACATTTTGGTTATATGCTTCTCGGTTTTCAAGATTGCGGGCACCGAGACCAATCTGATTCGGGACGGAAGAGCGTGATTCATACGACTTTTCGCTGACGGTTTTTATTCCATAGAGACTCTGCAGTAACTTGAGCATGGAACGAAGGTACGAAGCTGATAGATAAGGGCCAAAGTAGCGTGCGCCGTCTTCTTTCACCTTCCGGGTGATGCCAAAAGTAGGAAAATCTTCCCGGGATACACGGAGAAAAGGGAATGTTTTGTCGTCACGCAGTTGAATATTATATTTTGGGCGCAGTGACTTGATAAGGCTATTTTCCAGCATGAGCGCTTCTAGCTCGGTTTTAACCTCGATTATTTTAATGTCATCAATCTCTTCGACAAGGAGCTGCGTCCAGGGCGATTGATGCTGTTTATTCCAGTAAGAATGGACGCGTTTAAAAAGGTCCTTTGCTTTACCGACGTACAGAAGATTCTGTTGCGAATCGAAATAGTGGTAAACGCCAGGACTATGAGGTAAGTGACGGAGCTTTTCTTTAATGTGCTCAGTCATGGCGCTACCTATGCTTTTGCCCGGGTTTTAAGTGCGATTTTCTTGTATTGTTTTGCCTGATCAAGATGAATACGAAGATAATGCCCGGTGTAGGAACTGCTTACTTCAGCGACTTCTTCTGGGGTACCCTTGGCGACAATTGTGCCGCCTTGGACCCCGCCCTCAGGCCCCAAGTCAATTATCCAATCAGCATTTTTAATAACATCAAGATTGTGTTCGATAATGACGATGGTGTTACCCTTGTTAACTAATCGGTTCAATACTTCTAAAAGCTTTCGGATGTCTTCAAAGTGAAGCCCGGTGGTTGGTTCGTCGAGGATGTATAAGCTCTTGCCATGTGTTCGTTTCCCAAGTTCGGCGGCAAGTTTTACACGTTGTGCTTCCCCTCCAGAAAGAGTTGTGGCGCTCTGGCCTAACCGGATATATCCTAAGCCGACTGCTTGGAGAGTGAGTAAGGTGTCGTGGAGACTTGGGATACTGGAGAAAAATTCCACACCTTCATCTACTGTCATATTTAATACTTGTGAAATATTTTTACCCTTAAATCGAACTTCAAGAGTTTCACGGTTATAGCGTGTGCCTTTACAGACTTCGCAGGGGATCTCTACGTCGGCCAAAAAGTGCATTTCAATCCGAATGACACCATCTCCTTTACAGTTATCACAACGGCCGCCGTCGACGTTGAAGCTAAATCGTCCAGGTTTATAACCACGTATTTTTGCTTCTGGAGCTCGCGAGAATAAGTCTCGAATATGGTCAAAAGACTTCGTATAGGTAGCTGGGTTACTTCGAGGAGTTCGTCCAATAGGTGATTGGTCGATAATAATGACGCGTTCAACTTCTTCTGCACCCGAAATTTTATCGTGCTTCCCAACCGGATGATTTGTCCGGTTCACGATATTAGTCAGACCTTTATAAAGAATTTCGTTAACCAAAGTTGATTTGCCGCTTCCAGAAACGCCGGTAACGCACGTCATGAGACCAAGTGGAAAGGAGACGGTGATATCTTTAAGATTATTTTCTCGGGCATGGTGAACGGTAACTTCTCGAAGCTTATTTGCCTGTCGTCGTTTTTCTGGAGTTGGGATAAGCTCTTTGCCGCTCAGATAACGGGCGGTTATAGAGCTATCGTCCGCTAAAAATGCTGATCGTTCAGCTGCAGCTACTACATTGCCTCCATGTTCTCCCGCACCGGGCCCTATGTCTACAACATAATCTGAAGCCCGGATGGTATCTTCATCATGTTCAACGACAATAATTGTGTTTCCTCGATCCTTGAGTGTTTTGAGTGTTTCAATCAAGCGTGTATTGTCACGTTGGTGAAGCCCAATAGTTGGCTCATCGAGAACGTATAAAACGCCAGTTAAGGCCGAACCAATTTGGCTAGCTAAACGAATGCGCTGCGCTTCTCCACCGGAAAGAGTCACTGCACTTCGAGACAGGGTCAGGTAGTTTAGTCCTACCTTATATAGGAACTCAAGCCGGTTGGTAATTTCGAACACAATTTGGAGCGCAATTTGCATTTCCTTATCGTTAAGTTTTAATCCTCGAAACCAATTGAGAGCTTCCTCAATAGTGAACTCACCTATTTCGGCGATATTTTTATCATAAATCGTAACCAGCAGGGAGTTATGGCGTAAACGTTGTCCTTGACACGTTGCACACTGTTTTGCCGCCATGTATCGCTCAATATCAGATCGTACGGCATCGCTTTCCGTTTCTTGGTAGCGTTTTTGCAAATGGTTCATCAGACCTTGAAAACGAATACTAAACCGTTTGGGCCCCGTTGATGTCATGTATGTTGCAGGGATTAAAACTGGCTCAGCTGCCCCCTGAATAATGGTGTCTAACTTTTTCTTATCAAGTTTATTAAGTGGCTGCGTGAGAGAAATATTATAGTGTTGAGCAATTGATTTAATAATTGACCCATAGTAGTTATTGCCTCGGTAGTGCCACGGCATAATTGCCCCATCTTGGATCGATTTACTCGTGTCTGGCATTAAAAGGGTCGCATCAAGCTCGCGGATATATCCTAACCCATTACATGTTTCGCAGGCGCCAAAAGGACTGTTGAAGGAGAATGATCGGGGAGTCAGTTCTTCGATTGATGTTCCATCGACAGGGCAGGCGAATTGTTGGCTGAGAATAACTTCTTCGCCGGTCGTTTCGTTAAGTATTGTTACGAGGCCTTTCGTGAGTTTTAAGGCCTGCTCGACTGCTTCCTGAACGCGGCTCGTCATAACATGCCCAATAGTTAAACGGTCAATCACAATATCAATATCGTGCGCTTTGTAGCGATCAAGCTGAATAGAATCGGAAAGAGACCGAATTTCGCCGTTAACTCGAACACGAGCAAATCCACCATGATACATATCATAGAGGAGTTGGTGATATTCGCCTTTACGGCCCCGCACAACAGGAGCTAAAATCAATACGCGTGAACTTTCAGGATAACGTAAAATAGTATCAACAATTTGTTCAGTTGGTTGACGAGAAATAATACGATTGCAGACCGGACAGTGTGGTACGCCAATCCGCGCATAGAGAAGGCGTAAATAGTCATTAATCTCTGTAATCGTTCCTACCGTTGATCGTGGGTTATGGCTGGTCGACTTTTGATCGATGGAGATAGCAGGTGAGAGGCCATCAATACTATCGACGTCAGGCTTTTCCATCTGACCCAAAAATTGGCGGGCGTAGCTTGAAAGGCTCTCCATATACCGACGTTGACCCTCGGCATAAATCGTGTCGAACGCTAAAGATGACTTACCTGATCCGGATAAGCCAGTAAATGCGATGAGGCTATTGCGCGGTAACTCAAGATCAATATTTTTGAGATTATGCTCTCGAGCGCCGCGGATAATTATTTTATCGTCTTGCATATATTTTGTAAGCGTTGTCATTGTAACACTTTTTAGTTCTTCCGTCACGAGATTTGTCTCTTGAGTACTATTTTATTGGTAGCAATGCCCTTCATTCATCATTCGACTCATGATATGGTTCGAACATGATTCATTTACCTTTATCCAAAGACCCAGGCATATTTACTCACACAACGCTTTCTAATGGTATATCAATTTATTACAAACAGGCAGAACAGCTCTTTGGGCTGCCTAAAATTGCTTGCTGTGCCCTCGTGACAGTGGGGGGGCGAGACGATCCTCGCGGCAAAGAGGGGACGGCTCACTTTTTCGAGCACATGCCCTTTCGAGGTACGAAGCATTTTCCTACTCTGGCTGAGTTAACTCAGGATATCGAAAATAATGGTGGGTATGTGAATGCATTTACATCTGATGAAGTCACTGGTTACGAAGTAATTGCTCCAACAAGTATGATTGAAGGGGCAATTGCGCGCGTGGCGGACATGTTTCTCTATCCTATTTTACGCCCTGAAGATATAGAAATTGAACGAAGCGTTATCCTGGAAGAATTACGGAATAAGCATGCCCATGTTAACTTCTTTGTACGAAGTAAAGTCATGGAAGGGTTACTTGGTAATCATCCGTTGGTCTACGCAACGATAGGTACAGAACAGGCGCTGAACAGTATTGCACAAGAAGACCTCGTTGCATTTCATGAAAAGTACTATAACTCTCATAATCTGACCCTCTTTTTTACAGGAGATTTCAAGTCAGATGAATTACTTTCTCACTGTGAGACCTTCTTTGGCTCAATTACTCATAAAGGGGAAAAAACAGAACGGAATCTCGAATTAAAGCCTCATTCTATTGTCGAACCAGTTCAAACATATACCCCAAGCGAGTATAACCGTTCTGTGTATGCATTAGGACGGGTATTGCCGAAAGCCGATTTACGCATTGCTACAATTTTAAAACTATACACTGACATGCTAACCCGTGGTTTTACGAGCCCCTTGTATCAAGAGATACGTGAAAAACGAGGGCTCGCCTATAGCATGGGAATGCATGCAGGCATTTATCAGGATCTAACCCTTCTCATGTTCACGATTTCGACCCAGTATCGTTATATGGATCAAGTGGATACCATTGCATGGGAGCAAATGCGGGCCATTCTTTCTAATGATGAACGATTCCAGGAAGTTAAACATAGCATTAAGCAATCAATTTTGCACCGAGAATATAGTGTTGGCTCCCTTAATGATGAAGCAGTCGATGATTTCCAAGATTACGGTAGAATTATTCCACTCACTGAGTATGTCGCATTGTTAGACTCAATCCAACTGCAAGATGTTCAAGACTTTATTGAACCCTTGCTTGTTAAAGAGGAATTTCTCAATATTCGAGTTAATTGTGATAGGCAAGGATTAAGCGAATCAACTACCACCACTGAGAATGTTGAATAGGGTAACTCTCCACTATGAAAGTAAGTTGCTAACTTGCTGTCGTTGGAGTTTGCGAAGCTCTCCCAGTTCGTCTCTGAGTAATGCCGCTAATTCAAATTGAAGATCCTTAGCAGCTGCTTTCATTTCACGCTCCTTTTGTTTAATGACTGCGTCTAGGTTTCCACGCGCCATTTCGCGTTCGACTTGGTCGAGTTTGTGTGTCTCTTCTCCCTCAATTTCTCGGTTGACGATAGAAACAATTTCACGCTGAATGCTTTGAGGGGTAATGCCATGCTTTTCGTTATAGGCAATTTGGATAGCGCGGCGTCGTTCTGTTTCTTGAATAGCACG
The DNA here is from genome assembly GCA_036405195.1 of Patescibacteria group bacterium. Classification (GTDB taxonomy): domain Bacteria; phylum Patescibacteriota; class UBA1384; order 2-12-FULL-50-11; family DASWYB01; genus DASWYB01. The sequence goes on along the minus strand of DASWYB010000092.1, from coordinate 471 downwards.
TTGAAGCGAACCGGTCATAACGTCGGCGTAAAGGATTACCTCGCCGTCAACATTACGGGCCGCTCGTCCTATCGTCTGGATGAGTGAACGTTCGGAGCGTAAAAAACCTTCTTTATCGGCGTCGAGGATTGCAACGAGCGATACTTCAGGTAAGTCTAAGCCTTCCCGCAAAAGGTTTACACCGACTAAAACGTCAAATATCCCTTTTCGTAAATCACGTAAAATTTCGATGCGCTCGATTGTATCAACGTCGGAGTGAAGGTACCGAACTTTAAGGCCTTGCCCTATAAAATATTCACTTAAGTCTTCAGCCATTTTCTTTGTAAGAGTGGTGACAAGGGTTCGCTCGTTTTTTGCGACACGAAGCTTGATATTCTCCAGGAGGTGGGCTACCTGATCGGCGGTCTGGTGGAGGGTTAGCTTGGGATCAATTAAACCAGTTGGTCGAATGATCTGTTCGACAACTTGTTC
>DASWYB010000091.1:0-2720 GCA_036405195.1 Patescibacteria group bacterium | reverse complement strand
CCGTTTGGAAGTAGCCCTCTCTTGCTAAGAGGGAATAGCAGTTCTACAGGCAGAAGAGAGCGCAGAGATGTGCTCTCTTCTCTTATATTTCAGCCATGGCCATTTGTTCGAACGGTTTTATGCGGAGTTTCTTTTTGGAGGTTACTAAAAACTGGCGCAGAATTTTATACGTATCTAAATCAAAGGCATATTCGCTTGGGGTAAAATCGGCTTGGTTTGATTCGTTCATAGTACCGACCACGCACCAGTTGTCGACAATCAAAGCTTGGGTGCCGTCGCCTTCATCTTCGAAAATGAGGATAGGTCCATCGAATGGCCAGGCTTGGAGCTTGGATGCAATAAAGGCGTTCATAATACGGAAGTTATAACGTACGGGCGGTTCTTTGCCCTGGCAGGCACCGCTGCAGGTACCAAGCTGTGAACCAAAACACGGTCCACTCCCCTTTTCGAGCCCAAGCAGCTTGTGGCATAAACCATAAGTTTGGGCGGTACTTTGTAATAAGTCTTTGGCTTGGCGAACGGATTTGCAGACAGCTAAAATAGAGTCGAGATCTTCGGTCTGGATATGGGGCGTGCTTTCGATGGTTGCTGTTTCGTAGCCATCTGGTGTACTTGTTTTTCGTAGCAGGACTAAACTACGCGAATGGCGGAGCTTGCGGTTATACAGCGGCTGCATTTGCTTCACAAGTTGGGATTCGCGGAGCAAGGCGGTGAGTTCGCCGCTCGTTTCGATTGTTTCTATCGAGGCCACTTGTTGGCACATGTGCATTTCACGCGAGGAAGTATGGTCGATCGAAAAGTGCGATAAAACGCGTTCACGAATATTTTTACTCTTGCCAATATATAAAGGGTAACCTTCTTCGCCATAGAAAATGTAAACTCCGGGACCTTCGGGCAAATTGTCGATTGAGTCTTTGCTGAGCTGGCTTGGCAGTGAAGGTTGCTTGAGGGCACGTTTAATTTCCGCAGCAAACTTTTCTTGCGGAATCAGTTGCTGAGAAATCTGCAAAAACTCCCACATAACTTTGGCATCGTCCAAGGCACGATGACGGTTGGGACAGACAATATTAAATCGCTCGATCAAGGCGTCGAGTCCGTGCCGGTTATGTTGTGGGTAAAGTGCGCGAGAAAGCTTAACAGTGCAAAAATGCTTTGGGGCAAACTGCTTTTCTAAGCGTCGAAACTCGTTTTTTAAAAATCCGTAATCAAACCGAACGTTATGAGCGACAAACACGCAGTCGTCGAGCATAGCTTCTATCTCATGCGCAATGTCTTCAAACTTTGGAGCGCCGACTAATTCTTCACGTGTAATGCCAGTGTACTGCTCAATGAAGGGTGAAAGATAACCGCCGGGATTAATGAGCGATTGATACGTTTTAACAAGTACGCCATTCTCAATTCGGAGAATGCCAATCTCAATAATTCTATCTCGCGTTACACGCGCACCGGAGGTTTCGACATCAACAAGGGCGATTTTTTCTGGCAACATATGTTCCTCACGCTACCGATAATTTGCCGAAGTGTCAATGACAAAGTATGCGCTTGTACGCCTGCTTTGTCCCAACTATAATACTCAATTAGGGAGGGTTGATACTATGCAACGGGGGGCCTACCAAGATACCTTTCGAAGTCCGCGTGATCTGGTTCACGCTCTGATGGGACTAGGGGTGGATTTTTACGTTGTTGTGAGTGGGGGTGGCTCTGTGAGTCTCCTTCAACACGACGACCCGATTGCGGCCGTGACGCAGCAGCTAGCGGAGTACAGTCGGCGATTACCACGTAGTTGCCACTTTGAGGCGCGGTCTACGTCTGTGTACTTCCGGTCATTTGATTGCACAATAGAGATTCGGCGTGAGCCGGAAGGGCCACTCGTCCTACGAGTACGTCGCTTTGGCGCAGATGGAAGAGTCAATCCGCGGTTTGCACCCGTAGGATGGCAATTCGTGCCTGAAGCGTAGGGAAAAGGTTCAAAGGGGAACTTCATGAAGAATAGAAGGTCGGCTTCAGCGTAAGCCGACCACTTCTTTTTATACTAACTCTTTTATTCAGTTATAAGTGACGCACCGGTCATAGAGGCCGGTTTTTCGATTCCAAGCAAGTCCAACACCGTAGGGGCGATATCTTTCAGTCCCCCGCCTTGTGCCAGTGACACATGGGCATGAGAGTCAGCAATCAGAATACATGGCACGAGGTTGGTTGTATGAGCCGTGTGTGGTGCGCCTGTTTCGGGGTCGATCATGCGTTCGGCGTTCCCGTGGTCGGCAATGGCAATAACAGCACCGTTGGCTTTGAGGGTTGCTTCGGCTAAGCGGCCAAGCTCGCGATCAACTGTTTCAACAGCGGTAATAATTGCTTCTTTTTTAGCAGTGTGTCCTACCATGTCTGGGTTGGCAAAGTTGACGAAGATAAAGTCGTTGGTAGCGAGCCGTTCAATTGCGGCGTCGCAAATTTCTTTGGCTTTCATTTCTGGTGCTTCGTCGTGGGTTTTTACATGCTTGTTACTTGGAATGAGTACGTGCTCTTCTTTTGCATGTGTGTCTTCTTTTCCGCCGTTTAAGAAATAGGTGGCGTGCGGGTATTTTTCGGTCTCGGCAATGTGAGCTTGGTTCATATCGGCTGCGCAGACAGCGCTTGCTAATGTTGCTTCGATAGACTGTGGCTCGTAGGCGACGATCGAAGTGACGTCTTTGCCGTAATCAGTCATCGTCACAAAGCAGAGG
>DASWYB010000090.1:0-9236 GCA_036405195.1 Patescibacteria group bacterium | reverse complement strand
ATTGTTACTGCTTTAGCATGAAAGTGAGCACTCTCAAGTAATACGTCCGTAGTTTCCTTGGTAACTTTTGTTTCCTCTCCCCCCATAACTCCTGCTAACGCTACCGCATGTTCGTGCGATGAAATAACAAGGGACTGCGGAGAAAGTGTTGTAGATTTCCCATTCAGGAGCTGAATACGCTCATCTTGGTGCGCGCGTCGGACACTGATTTGGATAGGTGCTTGAAGTTTCTTCGCGTCATAGGCGTGGAGGGGTTGCCCATATTCAAGTTGAAGATAGTTGGTGATATCTGTAGCAAGATTAATGGGTTTTTGACCAAGTAAAAGTAGGCGACTTTGCATGTAGAGCGGCGTCGTGCTTGATTTTACATCTGTTGTACTTGCCAAAGAAAAAGCAGTGACATCCGAATGGATCTCGCCGATTTCTGCTTCGGTCGGTGCTTCTGTCTGTATACTAAGAAATGAAGGGGTAAGCAGCTTCTGTTCCGCTCCCGCTTTAAGATCTCGTGCAAGTCCGAAGTGAGACAACACATCGCCGCGATTTGATGTTATATCTAATGAAATAATAGCGTCTTGGGGAGCATATTCGTCGAGAGGCTCACCGGCAGTAGCGGTATCCGGTAAGGTCAGTAGCCCCTCGTGAGAAGTGCCAATGCCAAGCTCGTCTGGGGCGCAGAGCATTCCTTCAGAAGCTTCTCCTCGAATAGAAATTGGCCGTAGCGTCAGGCCGCAGTGAAGGGTCGTACCAACAGGCGCGTAAGCAACTTTCTGTCCGACAGTTAAGTGAGGCGCCCCACACACAACTTTGTGGGTCGTGTGCCCTGTTGTGATAGTCACAAGTGACAAACGGTCAGCATTTGGATGTTTCTCGATAGTCTGGATCTGCGCCACGATAACACCATCATATGTTACTGGCGTTATTGACTCTACGTCGTGTCCAAGTTGGATTAAAAGAGATTCAAGCTCTCCTAAACCGGGAATTGTAGGATAGAGTTCTTTGAGCCAAGAATAAAGGTATTTCATGAGTTGCTCCGGAATTGACGTAAAAATGGTAAGCGGTTACTTCGTAAAAGACGAATATCTTCGACTCCCCATTTCATAAGGGCCAGTCGATCAATTCCAATACCAAAAGCAAAGCCGCTATATACGTTAGAATCAATGCCCATATTTCTCAAAACTTCTGGATGAACCATGCCCGCGCCAAGAAGCTCGACCCATTTTCCATTATGAAGGACATCGACCTCAATGCTTGGTTCCGTATAAGGAAAGTTATGAGGTCGGAAACGATATGTTGTCTCTGGGCCGAGAACACGTTTAATGAATGTTTCGAGTGTGGCGAGTAAGTTTTGTAACGTGATAGTTTCGTCTATTGCGAGGCATTCAATTTGTCGGAAGACAATTTCGTGAGTAGCGTCGGTGGCGTCGTTACGATAGCAATTTCCAAAGTAGACCGCTCGGATGGGGAGGTTCTTCTGCTGGGCAACATGAAGTTGCATGTTCGAAGTATGAGGCCGAAGCAATTTGCCGTCTGTGAGCCAGAAGGTATCTTGGTCTGAGCGGGCGGGATGATCGGCATGGAGACGTAAACTATCAAACGTGTACCAGGCTGTATCTATTTCCGGACCTTCTACAATATCAAAGCCCATATCTCCGAGCGCTGAGACGGCAATACGTTGTATTTGTGTTAAGGGGTGAAGTGAGCCTTTTTGCATGTTTACGCCTTTGTCATAGGATCATTTTGTCGGAGGGCTAGCTCAAAGAGAATAACAATGAAAATAACGAGGATAGCATCCCATACCGATAGGACACGGATCATTTGTAAAAATAAGAGAGTAGAGAGGGAGGTGGCAATCAATAGTCCTTGTCGTATTGATGGCCGGATATGAGCGTATATCACTTCTCGGTTATTTTTACGAACTTTCATGGTATAAATTATCGCGGCCAAGAGACTGCCAAGCCATACGGCTAACGAGAGAAAGAAGGTACTAATAATGAGAGGGTCGTTTTTATCAGGTTGAACTTGCGTCACAATGAAAATCCACACGGCCAGCGCAGAGGCAGAAATGCTAACGGCGCTAAAGATCTGACTGCGGTTCATCTTGTAAAGGCTCCTCACTTAACAGTACCTCTAAGCGGTCAATTTCCCCGGTGTCTTTTTCGAAAGTTAATCGTGGTACAACTTTTCGAGCGTACTGTTTCATAAAGAGGTGTTGGATTTCTCCTCGATACTTTGTATTCAAAAGAGTAATAGTCGCAGCAGGAGCATCTACCCAAATACGAGCTTCCCGACCGTCGTTACTGAGGATCACGTTGGTAATAACGGCACTATGGAGATGTTCGTGGTCTAGCTCACGCAAAATAGCGCTTGTAACGCGTTTAATGAGTGAGAGCAGTTGTTGGTGTCGTGTTATATTCACTTGTCTATCATACCATATTCGTGACCCAAGACTCAACGGACGTTGTCTCTCCAGTAGGTCAATGTTATGGTAAATAATGATGCACTCTCGTACCTATCGCATCCTTATAATCGTTGCAATTGTGAGCCTGGTTATCACCAGTGCTACTTTGGCGTATATGAGAAGAATCGACGCAAGTACGTTTAATCTCACACAGCAAACGAATACAACTCTCTATCAGACAGAGAAAATTCGCCAATTTGAGTTGGAGGACTCAATTGCAGCTGCGGGGGCTCAATTGGCTCAAAAAGAAGCAGAAGTAAAGGCAAAACAGGAAGAGTTAGAGGCAAAGCAAGCAGAATTAGCCAAAGCCGAAACTGAGCGTCTCGCCAAAGTGAAAGAACTTGAGAGCGCTCAAAAGAAAATTAAAGATCAGCAATCACAAATTTCTTCAACTGCATCTGAACTTAAACGATTGAGTGATCGTCCTCCTCTTTTCTCCTTTAAAGTTGAGTCAAGTACGCTTGCAAGTGTAGAGCAAAAGAAAAACGATGTAAAAGAGGTTGTCACCGCAGCGTATGATCTTATTGGTGACATATATGGGAAACCCTACCTTTTAAAAGCCGTTACTATCTCATTCGTTGACAGCTTTTCAAGCCCGTCAGCTGCTGCCGAAATAGTTATTACCAACGGGAGTGAAGGGTTAGATGTTACGATTAAGCTCAAAGATTTTGATAAAAATAGTTTTAATGACGTTAACTCGATTATTCACGAGGTCGTTCATGCATATCATGGTATTGCTATTCTAGAGCCTGTGGCCTATGAAGAAGGTATTACCGTCGCTGCCACTGATGTCGTCATGGCACAGCTCATTGCGCAAGGAAAGATTCCAAGTTTTAAACCACTCTATATTCGTCTAGCTTCTAGTGAATATGCCACTGCGTCCTCGTTGCCTAGCAACGCTGCAACGCTGTATGGGTCTCCTCAAGTCGCGCATTATTATCAAGTCGCAGGGTACGGCTGGTATCAACTCTATAAAGCGGATTCAAACTTTTTTAAAAATTTTAACGACCGACTTTACTCATATAAACGAGATGGAAATGAACTCACAGAGTCACTCGTGAAAGAAGTGATTAAACAAGCGTATAGCGGGCCTGTTCAAGGTAAATCCATTGGTTCGTGGCTTGAAACGGCTGCTTTTAAGTTGCAATAGTATCGAATTAGTTCTAAGTAATATAAGAAAGACTTCTCAGTTTTGTTCGAAGTTTTATTTTCCTTCAAAGAAGGAAAATAAAAAGAAAAGCCGAACGTTGCAAACCGTTCGGCTTCCGTCGACTGGAACCTTACCCGTGGAGCGAACTGCTCATCCGTTTTGCATCGGAGGTGCCGGGGAAAGGCATTCTTTTGTGCCAGAGGAAGGCACGCAATTCATGTTACGCGACCGCGTCCACTGACTACGACCCATATAACATTGTCCTCTGGAATTCTTTGCGCAATCAGAATCCCACCTAGCGAATATGATGTGCAGTCTGGGAGGCCTGGAGTAGCTTGATTATACATTACACAGGCGAGAACTGTACGGTTCTGCCACATTATAGGCTACTATTACCTGCATCAGACTTTGTTAATGCAATAAGTTGGTAGAAAAAAGTCCCTCCTTATTGCTTATACTCAGCATAGCCTGCCAAGGAATGGCCTGTCAAGCAGTGGAATTATAAAACTATATGAGAAGCCCGGCATTTTCCCTCGAGAGAATGCCGGGCTTCAGGGTGAGGACAGATGCATGATACTCCTACTGCATCGTGCGTTGGATCCAGGTGCAGACCTCTCGGCTGGTTCGCATGAGGTCAATAACGGGATCGACGATGTTACAGACTTCGTCAATAGCACCCTCGGTCTCACGGAAGTCCGCTGAATCACGACAAACCTGGAACCAGAAGGCGTCGGGACTCAGCTTCCTTTCGAGCTGTGCGAATGCGACCAAATGTTTCTTCAAAATAGCTTGGTTTTCTTCGCTCAGCTCCTCCAGAGCAGTGACAAGTTCTTGGAGTCGTTCTCTTGTCCAAGGACACGTTACTATCTCTGCGATGTCTTCACTCACCGCCATCGTGTATCACCCCCCTTCTTCATGCGGATTGAGAAAGTAATGGTAGTATAGAGTATTTTGCGATTTTCGTCAATTATATTTCGTATCCTGAAAAAGCCTCCATAAAAATATGAGAGAGAGGTATATCGAGTGAGCGTAGCTGGGAAATAATATGATCGGTCATGGCCGGCGTACCAGCAACATAAAAATGAGTATTCAGTTGAAAGGAAAAGTCGTCGGTAGTGAACCTTCCCTTTTTTCCATGCCACGCTGTAGGATACTTCTGCGTATACGTTTGGTGGAGTATGAGATTCGGTAACCGAGGAGCAAGACCCTTGATCTCTTTCATGTATACTTCTGATTCGGGTGATTGATGACTGATATATAGCTCTATTGGTCGGGTCGAAGCGGCATGGGCCTCAGATTCAAGAAGACTTAAAAACGGTACGATACCAATTCCTCCGGCCATCATTACAATCGGTATCCCTTTATTCGCGGGAAGATCAAAAAAACCGAGTGCTCGGCTGAACTCTGCAACTTCACCAGGCTGAAGGTGTGCAAGGGCTTGTTTATAATCGCTTTGTGCCCGGATACGTGCCGCTATAATGACTTCTCCAGTCGGACGAGGGGCGTTAACAAAAGAGAAGATACGGCTCTGATCCCCAAGATTGTGATGTATTAGGCTCACGTATGCATATTGCCCTGGGCGAAAGAGATAGTCTGTATTTTGAGTATTAAAAGTAAACTCAAATGTATTTTCAGCAATTTGACGTTTCCTTACTAAGGGGAAATGGAATGTAGCAGTATTCATAACACTGTGATCATACCTTCAGTAACAAAAAACCGCCACACAAGGACGGTTTTTTGTTACAAGAAATTTCTTGATCTTTAACGTTTTGACCACTGCGGTGCTTTACGGGCACGCTTGAGACCTGGTTTCTTACGCTCTTTGACACGAGCATCGACGGTGACGAGACCAGCTTTGCGGAGTGTTGGTTTGAGCGTGTCGTCCATGGTAACTAACGCACGGGCAATACCGAGGGAAATAGCGTCGTCTTGGCTTGCAAATCCACCACCACGAACCACAATGGAAACATCGGTGCTATCTTTTTTGCCGACTAAATCAAGAGGACGAACCCATGCATGATGAGGATCGGTCTTTTCGCCGTTAAAAGTGAATTGTCCTGATCCTGACATAACGCGAATTTGCGCTACGGCGGTTTTACGGCGTCCTACGCCAGTAAAGTAGGCGTTTGAGGTTTCTGTCTTTGCCATATTCTTATTCCTCTTCCCGGATTTCGAGTGCTGCTAACCAGTGCTGACGAAGTCGGTTATCAGGGAGCATACCACGAACGGCATGTCGGATTACTTCATCTGGTTTGGTTTTCATCATATCGCTGAGTGTTTCAGTTTTCATGTTGCCGAGGTATCCGGTGTGTCGATAATATTTTTTATCTTCGAGCTTGTTACCGGTAACGATTACATCTTTGGCGTGTGTCACAATTACAGGGCGGCCCGATAAAAGGTGACTTTCGAAGTGGACCGAGTCCTTGCCACGTAAAATAGTAGCAACTTCAGTAGCAAGCCGACCGAGAACTTTTCCACGAGCTGAGATAGTGACGGCTGCGCGATCAACGACGGCGCGGTTAATTGGTTTCTTATTCATGACTTTCACCTTCAGTAGTGACTTCCTTGGTTTCGGAAGGAGCTACTTTTTTTTCTTCTTTTGAAGCTTTCGCTGTAACGGGTTCTTCAAAACGGACAGACTTTGTGAGCTGAACAACCATACGCGCGGCTCCATCTCCTGGACGGGCTGGTAAACGGAAACGGCGGGTAAAGCCGGATGTGCGATCAGTGTAACGCGGTGTGATTTCTTCGAATAATTTATGAATTGCCTTTTCGTCGAAAATGTAAGTCATAAGTTCCCGACGAGCTGAAAGCTTGTCTTCTTTTTGAGCAATACGAATCAGACGTTCAACGAGTGGTTGAACTGTCCGACCTTTTGCTTCGGTCGTCACAACAGATTCATAAAGAATAACGGAAGTCGCTAAGTTGCGCAGTAAAATGTCGCGTTGATCGCGTTTTCTTCCAAAAGACGATTTATTCATTATTCTTCCTCTTTAGTCGCAGTCTTGCGGCTTGCTCGCTTTTTAGGAGCAGCGACAACGGCATCTTCATCAACAGTTACTTCCATGGCGGTCGCAACAACGGTTTCTGTTTCGGCTAAATTCGTAGTAATGCCTGCTACGGCAGAGAAATGCTCAACAGCAATTTTCGCAGCTGTCTGGAGTGCATCCTGTGGGCTAATTGACCCATCGGTGATAACGGTCATGATGAGTTTGTCGTAGTTCGTAACATTGCCAACGCGGGTATTCTCAATGTCATAAGTGACGCGAATAACGGGTGAGAAAATGCTGTCGATAGCAATAGTGCCAAGGGGCAGTTTTTCGTCACGACGTGCTTCAACTGGGCTGTATCCACGTCCTTTACGCACTTCAATTTCTAAGTTAAGTTGAGCGCCTTTATCAAGGTTCGCGATAACCTGTTCAGGGTTGATAAATTCAACAGCAGAATTCGCTTTAAAGTCAGCTACGGTTACGGCACCAGGGCCTTTTTTGGTTAAGACAAGGCTGGTTGGTTCGTTGCCATGAAGTCGGAGCTTAACCTGTTTCATGTTTAAGATGAGGTTGACCATATCTTCATGAACGCCAGGAACGGTAGTAAATTCATGAGTTGCACCGTCAATGCGAACCGAAGTAATGGCGGCGCCTTCCATTGAGCTTAAAAGAATACGACGAAGCGTATTGCCAACCGTTACGCCGTAGCCTGGCGATAGTGGCTCAATCTCAAAGGTGGCTTGGTTTACACCAGTCTCAGCGACTTGTTTGATCGTTAGTAATTCAGTATCAGGTAGAATGTAGGCCATGGTAGTCCTTTCTCTGTCATCTCCTCGTACAGCCACGAGGATTCGTCCAGAAAAATATTTTTATTAGCGGCTGTAGAACTCAATAATGAGCTGTGAGTTGATATCAGTGACGATATCGTCGGCTTTTGGCATCCGTTCGACCGTAGCGGATTTCGTTTTGCTCGAGTAGCTCAACCAGTCAGGTAAAATTGCTTCTTTATTATGCTCGAAGGTCTCAGCCTTTTTGAGGTTGATCACTTCACCGGCTTTAACCGGATAGCTTGGCATGTTAACACGTTTACCGTTAACGAAGACATGGCCGTGACCAACCATTTGTCGTGCCATAGCGCGGCTTTTGGCAAATCCAGCACGGAATACAACATTATCAAGTCGTGTTTCTAATGATGTGAAAAGTGCTTGTCCGGTTGCTACCGATGATTTATGGGCTTTTTCAAAGTATCGGTGGAACTGAGTTTCTCGTAAGCCGTATTCGTTACGTGCTTTTTGTTTTTCAGCAAGCTGACGGCCATAGTCACTCACCTTACGGCCACGAGGGGCAGAAGGACGAGGGGCAGCGGCAGCGGCTGGTTTATCGGAAGAATATGCAGTTTGTGGTTTGACTGGTGTATTTGCCATACAATTTCCTTGCTTGGGTTAGACCCGACGTGGCTTTTTAGGACGGCACCCATTGTGGGCAATTGGCGTAATGTCTTTGATGCCAGTAACAGTGATACCGCTGCCTTGGAGGGCGCGGACAGCTGATTCTCGTCCTGATCCAACGCCTTTAACGTAGACGTCAACTTCTTCGACTTGGAAAGTCTGAGCTTTGTCGATGACTGATTTCATTGCGACCTGGGCAGCGTATGGGGTGGATTTACGGGCGCCACGAAAACCAGAGTGTCCAGCAGTTTCCCAGCCAAGTACGCCACCATTACTATCGGTTAAGGTAATAATCGTGTTATTAAAAGTGGACTGGACGTAAATACGGCCTTTGGGGACATTTGTGATTTTCTTTTTGCGACGTGACGTAACTTGAGCCATACGTTCCTTTACTTCAATCTTTTTAGTGTAACGCTGTTTCGTTATTAGGTTTTAGCGGCAGCTTTTTTGCGACCCGAACCCATTGTAACTTTCTTACCACGTTTGGTACGTGCGTTGGTTTTTGTTCGTTGGCCATGAACAGGAAGACCTGCGTTGTGGCGAAGACCACGATAGGCGCTAATATCTTTTAATCGTTTAATGTTACGGGTAATAAGAATCTTTGCATCGCTTTCGACAGTCAGATTTTTATCAATATAGGCACGAATGCGTTCAACTTCGTCGTCGGTAAGGTCTTTCGTGCGGGGGTTCCCTTGAATATTGCAGGCCTCAAGAATCTTAGTTGAGGTGGTTGGTCCGATTCCGAAGATACCGGTTAAAGCAATTTCAATGCGCTTTTCGTTATTTAAATTTGTACCAGCAATACGTACCATAATTACCCTTATTTAACCTTGGCGCTGTTTGTGGCGCGGACTTTTTTTGCAGAGCACGACAACAACACCCTTCCGACGAATAATCTGGCAGGTATCGCACATTTTTTTGACAGATGGACGTACTTTCATTAGGTGTACCTCGTGCTTTAACTGAGACGCCGTATAATACGGCCTTTGGTAAGATCAATGATCGGGAGCTCGAGTGTGACTCGGTCTCCCAGAAGAACACGAATTTTATGTCGCGCCATTTGACCCGATAGTATTCCTAATACCATAGCTTCGTTATCAAGCTTAACGCGGAACATTCGGTTCGGCAGGGCTTCAGTAACCGTGCCTTGGACTTCTACAAATTCTTTTTCTTCCATGTACCTACTGATT
>DASWYB010000089.1:0-3528 GCA_036405195.1 Patescibacteria group bacterium | reverse complement strand
TACCAAAAATTGCCCCGCCACTTCGCGCCGAGTCAGCGCTAATGAGGGGCAATCCAAGGTAAGAACGGGCTGATGTGTACGTCATGCCCCGGCTCCTTATTACTTTACGCGTTCAACGTACGAGCCATCTCGGGTGTCGACGCGAATTGTGTCACCTTGATTGATAAACAATGGAACCTGTATATGAGCGCCTGTCTCAAGGGTGGCAGGCTTATTTGTCCCAGATGCTGTATTCCCTTTAAACCCAGGTTCGGTATACGTTACTTTGAGTTCTACTTTGATCGGTAATGTAACCGTGATGGGACGGTCCTGATAGGAAAGTACGTCAACATTCATGCCTTCCGTGAGGAATCCTGCGCTCTCCCCTATTTGATCGCGGGGAAGTGTGAACTGTTCGAATGTCGCAACGTCCATGAATACTGGGTCGGTACCTTCGAAGTACAAGAATTGAGCCTGAGAACGGAACAAGTCGGCTTCGTCAATCTTGTCATTGCCTTTAAAGGTGTTTTCTACGGTTGATCCATTTATCAAGTTTTTGAGGCGAGTACGGACAAACCCACCACCACGTCCCATCATGGCGTGTTCGCGCCAGATAACAATGTGGGGTTGTCCATTCCAGATGATGGCCACGCCTGGCCGAATATCGCCAATCGCCAGTGTTGCCATATGATTAACGGGTTGAGTAAGGAAGAATCGCTAAGAAGCGGGCGCGTTTGATCGCCGTTGAGAGCTGACGCTGACATTTGGCACAGGTGCCAGTGTCTCGACCTTCTTTAATTTTGCCCCAAGGGGTAATGTAGCGCTGCATGAGCGATACGTCCTTAAAGTCGGGGCGGATGTTCTTCTTGGTGAAGAAACATTGCTTGCGTTGCTTTGCCATGTGTATCCTTTTAAGTATGTTGTGGGCTGCGGACTATTTTTCGCTATCCTGTCTTCATGGGTGGCTCGAACAATCCTTCAGCTGTCGAGCCTAGAACGGAAGATCGGATAAGTCGATCTCGTCTCCGCCTGTTGCAGCCGGAGCATCTTGCGATGCGCTCTTTGCTTTTGTTGTTTTTGATTGGGTTGAGGGGAAACTATCGCCACCACCCATGCCTTCGCCGCCTTTGGGGCTGAGGGCAATAATGTTTTCGGCAATAATTTCGGTTCGTTGGCGCTTTGATCCGTCGGGGGCATCCCAAGTGCGGGTCTGTAAGCGCCCTTCGATGTAAACTTTCTTGCCTTTTCCAAGGAGTTGTTCAGAAATTTCCGCTAATTTGCCCCAGGCTACGACTTCGTGAAATTCAGTCGCGTCCTGAGTGTCCCCTTGTTGTGTTGTCCAACGACGGTTGGTCGCAACGGCGAAACTTGCAACAGATTGGCCGCTTGGCGTCTGGCGAAGTTCTGGATCTCGTGTGAGGTTTCCAATGAGGGTAGCGCGGTTCAAACTAAACATAGGTACTCCTTTACTTCGAGGAGCAGGCGACCAGAAGTCGTCCTGACTCGCTCCACTTACTTAATGTTACTTGGTGATATCTTCGTTTAACAGTGCGTCAATCTTTTCGTCAAGAGCCTGAGAATCTTCTTTGTCGGCATTCTTGGTTGTGCGGCGTTTTGGTTTCTCTTCTGCCGCAGGTGTCTCTTCCGTGATAGCTTCTTCGGTCACCTCTTCGATGGGAGCGACTTCTTCACTAGGAGTTTCTTCTTTTACTTCTTCGGCTTTGGGCTTTTCGCTCTCTTTGGCTTCGCTGCCGCTTGTTGGGGCGGTGGTGTTAGCCATGCGTTGGAAGTAACCAGGTTCAAACGTCGTCACGAGTGCGCGAAGCACGTCGTTATTGAGTTTGAGGGCGTTTTCAATTGGCAGTACAGCTGATGCATCTGCGTCAAAAACAACAGTGGTGTAAAAGGCTTGATCCTGTTTGTTGATAGGATAAGCCAGTTTACGACGGGCGCCCCATGGGTGTACAGAGACGATTTTACAACCATGCTTTGCGAGGGTCTCGCTAATGGTTGATGCATCGTACCCTTCTTCACCGAGGGTGAGGTAGGTAACTTCGTATGTTTTCACTCTCTTCCTTCTTGTTTATGGATTACGATTGTTGGGAAGTATTGGACCTGCTTACACAAGCAGGACAATCGTTACCAATGACCCTCGTACTATACCATTTTTCTCTGTTAAGCACAATGGATTAGATTGCTTTTTGTGTTTATTTCAGGCAGGCTAGATAGTAAAGGAGTTCACTATGGTATTTAAATATGGTGCAATTGGTCTTGTTTTAGGTGTCTCGACGGTATTTTTATCGGTTATTATTGTTGATGCCCTTTTGGGTGGTGTTGTAGACACTACGCTTGCCGCTGCTTCTTCTCTTAATTTGTGGAGCGCACTTGGTATTATTGTACTTTACACTTTATTAGCAATCGGGGTTGGCGAAATTCTAGATTCAGCCCATCGCGATACAAAATCTAAAAAATAAGAAGAGCGGCCGCAAGGCCGTTTTTCTTATACGTTAAAACGAAAGAGGACTACGTCATCTGGTTGCATGACGTAGGTTTTCCCTTCGGTGCGGACTTTGCCGGCAGGTCGTCCTCCGCTCCATCCTCCAAGAGAAATAAAATCATTAAATGAGATGATTTCTGCGGCAATAAATCCTCGCTCAAAATCACCATGAATAACACCGGCCGCTTGAGGAGCGGTGCTTCCTTGTTTAATAGTCCACGCCCGGGCTTCTTTCTCGCCGGCGGTATAGTACGACTGGAGGCCCAAGAGAGAGTAGGCTGCTTTGGCGACTTTATCTAATCCGCTTTCGGTCATCCCGAGGGATTCCATGAATTCTTTTGCTTCCTCTTGGGATAATTGAGCGATTTCGGATTCTATTTTGGCGCTGACTGGGACGAGTGGGTAGTTTTGAGACAGGTTCGGTACATAGCGTTCACGTAATGCTTCTATAGGGTTTCCAATTTCATTTTCGTCGGCATTTAAAACAATCATGAAAGGTTTCATGGTTAAAAGTTGCATTTGCTGTAAGGCGTTAGCTTGCTTATCGGTGAGTGAGAGGGTTCGAAGAGGCTGTTCGCTTTCCAGGTGAGGTAAGGCTAGTTCTAGCGCCTTGGCCAATATTTGTGCCTCTTCTTTACCTGCTTTTAAGTCTTTGTGGATTGACTCTTTTCGCTTGGATACTGTTTCCATGTCGGCAAGAATTAATTCGAGGTCAATAATTTGGGCATCTCGTTCAGGGTGCACGCTATCTTGGGTATTAATAACGTTTTCGTTATGAAAGCCACGTAAAACGAGAATAATAGCATCTACTTCACGGATGTGACTTAAAAATTTATTACCCAATCCTTCGCCCTGGCTGGCTCCACGGACTAGGCCAGCGATATCTACAAATTCAATGGCGGCTGGTACGATTTTTTCTGCCTTAGCAATTTGGGCTAACTGGGGAAGCTTCTCGTCGGGAATATCAACAATGCCCACGTTTGGCTCAATCGTGCAAAAAGGGTAGTTCGCAGCTTCTGCTACAGATGATTTAACTAAGGCATTAAACAAAG
>DASWYB010000088.1:0-5949 GCA_036405195.1 Patescibacteria group bacterium | reverse complement strand
GTAGCGGCATTGTTGTAATTTGGTCCTGCCGCAGCCGCCACCACATTAGCTTCTTTCTTACCCGATGTAATGACCGTCTTCCCACCCGACAACGTCGAGGAGGCACCAGGCAGAACGACATCTTCCGTCAGGACAAATTCATTCCCATTTTTAGCCCGTAGTTTCGTCCCTGCTTCAAATGTATGATTTAAACTATCCCACTCATTAATCAAAAGAACCGTACCCGTTGCCTTCTCCCCCGTATCTTTTTTTCCTGTTGCTTTCGCTGACGACTTCGTTTCATATTCAACCGAAACCAACTTACCTGGAATAGTCGATTTCGTAACATCCACAGCCGTTGTTTCAATATCCACGTTTGAGTTAACTGTTTCATTAAATGGTTGGGCACTCACGGTGATATCAACGGTGGCACGAGGAATTGCGAGAACTGCTGAGACACCTCCAATCACGACAACAGCAACGGCGATAAGTAAAGGAATTAAGAATGCCGGACGTTTTGACTGCCTGTAGAACCGCAAGTTTCCTTTGGTAGGAATCATGCTCGATTTGGGACGTGATGACTTTACTTCTGGGCTCGACTCCGTTTTATCGTCAAGAGGAGATTGTTCTGATTCTTTTAATTCTTCTTCAGGGATATCCGTAACAGTTTGTTTGGTAAAGCCTTTAACCGTCGGTGTCGCCGGAGCTGGTTGCTCAGACACCTCTTCTTGCGGCTCTTTTTCTGAAACAGGAAACCGTTCTCGAGTAATCGAAACTTCCTCAGCCTCTTTTAGCTGCTTCTTAGGTTCCGGAGCTTCCTCAATCTCGTCTTTGTCAAAGACAATATCGCTCGCTTGTTCAAACGTAAAAAACCCAACTTTCTCGGCTAACGCCCGAGTGATTTTATCAGAGCTAACCAGGGCCAGCTTCTTGCCACTGGCAATTGCCTCTTTATAGAGGAGTTTTAAATTGACAATACTCTGTCCCATAACTGCATGACGCGGCAAACAGAGAGCAACATTTTTCTTTTTGCTCTTTTTTATCTTGTCGATTGCCGACGTCACTTCTTCGTCGGTCTCTAAATAGATTTCTTCAAATGAATTCATTTCGAGGCCTTTACTTTGTTGCGGCAATAACTCTATTTAAAATACTATCAATTGGCCCCTCCGTGTCAACCAATTCTAACGCTAAGTTCGCCAACGCCATCGGTGTAATATCCTGAGGAGCCTTGAGTTTTCCCGTCTCATCAACCAGCGTTGTTACTTCCTCAGGCTGGATAAAATGGACCGTCGGTTTTTTTGCGAAGGGTAAATCCGTATGCCAGTCAGTCTTTAATAACTCTTTGATCTCGGGAAGATTGCTCCCTCCGCCACACAACAGAATTCGAGACGGAAGAAAATCAATATTCATAAATTCAGACAGGGTTAGCTCGACCCCAGAAACCCAAACATTCGCATCACTCACCAGAGCATGTTTGATAAGTTCAGTGTCTTCCCCATTTGTCTTTTTGGCACTGTAGTTAACTTTCATTTCTTCTGCTTCAGAGAAGGGAACCCCCGCCACCGTTGCGATGCGCTTAGTAAAAGCGCGGCCTCCGATAGCAAACATTTTCGTACCCAATACGCCACCGTTTTGCACGACAGCAATATCAGTTGTCCCCCCCCCAATATCCACAAAGATCGCCGAAAAGTCTTGGGTCATTTCAGGACCATAGAGACGGGAGACCGCGTAGGGTTCAGCAGCAATGGAAAGTAAATCGAGCTTGAGTTCATCCGCTACCGTTTGGTAGGCTCCCAAATGAACCAAGGGAGCGAAAGCATTAAATACCCCAACTTTAACTTCTTTGCCTTGAAACCCGATCGGGTTAGCCACTTTGTAGCCATCAATCGTCACGTCAACGATGGCAGCATTCACAAGCCGGACGTCTACTTGCTCCACCCCCGATTCAAAGCCAATAACATCTCGAGCTTGGTCAAAAGCCCGTTTTTGTACATCGGCAATTAACTTTTGTAATTCCGGCATGGTAATCTTTTGAGTTGGTTGCGGCCGTGTAATTGTAATCGTGGTGGTCGTTCCTTTTACAAGTTCTCCGGCAATCCCCATAATCACATTATCCGGTAAGAATCCGGCTTGCTCTGCCGCCTGCTCTAGAGCGAGTTCACAGTTATGAACAACACCCGCAATATCAGTAATGGTGCCGCCTTGCATATCTGAAAGTTTTTGATGCTGCCGACCAACACCAACAATATGCCCTATCCCATCTGAATCAACTGTAAAAATGAGGGCTTTTACGTATTCTGTCCCAATATCTAAAGCAATCGCTGATTGCGTCCGACGGGAACGACGTGCACCTAAATTAAAAATTCCCATACCTTTTTACTATGCCATAAATGAGAAAGAAAACCCAGGTCGTGACGTATGCTACAATGTTTCCATGACTATTCGCTTGAAACGCTTCGACCCCTCCGTATCCATACCTGAATACAAGACTCCAGGCGCCGCTGCAATGGATGTCAGCGCCCGAATTGATGTAACGATTCTTCCAAAACAAGTCGGTAAAATACCTTTAAATTTTGCCTTGGACCTACCTGATGGCTACTTTTCATTAATTGCCCCTCGTAGCTCTACGCATAAGCTAGGGTTAATGTCGGGTAACTCAATCGGTATCATTGATTCGGACTATCGGGGAGATAATGATGAATATATTTTTCTTGCTTACAACTTTACCGATAACCCTGTGACAATTGAAAAAGGTACCCGCGTGGCTCAGATGCTCATACTACCCGTTTCCCGAGTACGCTTCGAGGAAGTTGCGACACTCGACACCCCGGACCGTGGAGGATTCGGCACCACAGGCCACCACTAACAAAGAACCGCCTCTTGGAGGCAGTTCTTTGTTATAAGGGGATATATTATGTCCGAGGGACTACCCGAGCGCGAATACGCCGGATCCCTGCCCCGCTTGCTTCTTCTTTTATAATTTCAAAGTGGCCAAGTTCACCGGTGAACATGACATGCGGACCACCACAGAATTCACGCGAGAAAACCTCTCCATCCTGATCAATAATACTGTACACACAAGCTTTATCAGGATATTTGGCACCAAATTCTGCAAGAGCCCCTAGTTTAAATGCTTCATCTCGATCCATAATTTCGCTGATAACCGGTAAATCTTCCGAAATCTTTTGGTTAACTATATCTTCAGCTGTCTTTATCTGGTCGTCAGTGATTTTTTCTGGGTGGGCAACATCAATACGAAGCCGCTCGCTTGTAACATTTGAACCACGTTGAACTACATGATCACCCAAAACTTCGCGCAACGCTGCTAAGAGTAAATGGTGCGCCGTATGATGGGCAATAGTCTGTGGATCGTGATCAGCCAAACCGCCTTTAAAGATTTTCTCCGAACCTTGTTTGGAAAGTTCACGATGTTTATTTAACTCGTCAGTAAACCCATCGGCATCCACGGTCCAACCCAACTCTTCAGCCATCTCTTGCGTTAGTTCAATCGGGAACCCGTAGGTATCAAAGAGTTTAAAGGCTTGCTCTCCCGTAATTTCGCCTCCCCGTTCATTCCCAATTAACTTTTTGAGTTGGGACGTACCATCTTGAAGCGTCTTTAAAAATTTATCCCGCTCAGAGAGAAAGAGGGCGATGGCTCCGTCTCTATTTTTGGCGATCGCATCACGTGTCGTGCCATATTCGTCCGCGAGCATATTAAGGAGCGCCTCGAATTCTTGGAATCCGACAATCTGCGCCGCACGAACCGATCGACGGATTAAGCGACGTAACACGTAATCACGGCCTTTATTACCCGGCTTTACCCCATCCGCCAATAAATAAAGTGCCGCCTTCACGTGGTCAACAATAATACGGCCATGTCGTTCATTGTAATTGTAGCTTTTTGCACGAACACACTGTAAGAATGGTTTCACCAAGTCTGTTTCATAAATATTGGGTACACCTTGGATAGCGGCGACTAAACGTTCAAAGCCAGTCCCCATATCAACCCCTCGATACTCAGCTTGCGTATAATTGCCTTCTGTATCTCGGATATATTGGTTAAAGACATTATTGAGAACTTCGGTATCATCGATATAAAATTCGGCATTAGGTCCACAGGGTCCCTCTTCGCCTACTGGACCCCAGAAATTTTCTCCCGTTGCTTCAATCAAGCTTAATCCCTCAAGAGATTCTAAAATTTCCTTTGATTCTACATCTGCAGGGCGTTTGGCATCACCACCAAAGTAAGTGGCTCGAATTCGATTCGGATCAACGCCGAGTTCTTTCGTAAGAAACTCCCATCCCATTTTTATGGCAGTGTTTTTAAAGTAAGGATCTTCACCGTGAAGAGTATCCTCACTTCCTGTATAGCCGAAACTAAACCACCCCATCATTTCAAATACAGTACTGTGTGTATCATCACCAACTTCATCAATATCAATTGTACGGATACATGGCTGAATTGTTACAACACGCTTGCTCGGCGCCTGGTCTGGATGCTCGTAAAGCTGTTTAAATTGTTGCATTCCTGCAACTGTAAATAAAACCGTTGGGTCGTTGTCGGGTACTAAGGAAGCTGCCGGCAACTCGACATGGCCATGAGAGATTAAGTAATCAATAAATTTTTTACGAATATCTTGATGCGTCATACATATCCTTAATTATGATTCGGGGAGAAATGCTTTCCAAAAATTATTAGGGTCTAAGAGGTCAGGACTCTCAATCGGTGCGGGCACCACGAAATCCGGTAAATCGGGTTCTGGTGCGGCCTTAGGGTTCGCAGAGGTTGTGGCGGCACAGAAGGTAGGATAAACGGCCTTATAAAGTTCGTAGTATCGGGTGATTTTTACAATATAGAATTGCGTTTCTTTGGGGAGCTGATTATCCGGACGAACAACTCTACTTCCGCCCGCATTGTAAGCTACGAGAACGTTGCGCAATGAGCCATACGAATCAAAGTTATAGCGTAGTAACCGTGTGCCGACTCGGATATTTGACTCTGGGTCAGTCGCAGGACCGGAAGGAAGACCAAACTTCTTTTCAACAGCTCGTTTTGTTGCTGGCATTACCTGCATTAAGCCTTGCGCTCCCACGTGAGAACTGGCACCTGCATTCCAACGACTCTCTCCGTTGATTACCGCCGCCACAAGACAAGGGTCGAGTCCGTTTAATTTTGCATACTTTTCCACGAGACCTTTATATTCATCCGGGAGAGGAACAATAACACTTCCAAAAATATTCGGTACGGCAAAATAAATCCCTACGCCCAGCGCAATAACAATGAGTACACTGATGAGAATAGAAAGTTTTTTCCTCACCTATTTAGTATACCTAAAAAAGCTTTTTCTCAATAGTCCGCAGCTGTAGTATTTTATTTATAGCTTATGTTATAATAAACCTGTTAGCCGAGGTGGTGGAACGGTATACACGAAGGACTTAAAATCCTTTGCCCAAAAGGCTTGCGGGTTCGAATCCCGCCCTCGGTACCAACCTAAAAACGAGCAGGATCTGCTCGTTTTTAGGTTGGTACAATAATATTGTGCCCACTTACTTCGTTATAAACTCGTTTAAGCTACCCTTAAACGAAAATCCGGCCGACTTCTTTTGGCCACCGCCTCCTAAGTAGCTCGTAAGGCGGGAAAGGTTAACCGCACGACTCTTTGTGCGCATTCTGACTTGAACCTCCCCACTCGGCATCTCGAGAGCAATGACGGCCATTTCGGACGGAATACTCGAAAGCAAGGTCGCGATACCTGCAATATCTTCCTCCGAGGCGCCTGTCTGCAAAATATCGGCAATCGTAATATAGGTAGAAATAATTCCCAGTTCGGGATGCTGATGGATGCGACTGAGCGCAACTCCCCATAACTTAAGTTTTGCCACCGAAGTGAGCTGCGAAATATGGGCCGTAATATCTTTTAACCGAGCGCCCGCACTGAGAAGAATTGAAGCAAAGTGCAGCGTCTC
>DASWYB010000087.1:0-18142 GCA_036405195.1 Patescibacteria group bacterium | reverse complement strand
ATGCAGTTCGGATAATTGTCATTCAGCGTAATGCTGAACAGGATCAGTCTGTTAGGACTCGTGTATGGAGTGCGATCGACGCCATCCCGTTAACGCAACGCCCCATGGATATCGCGCTTTGGTCCGCGTGGAAAGAGACGGATTTACCCCGCGGGGTTGGGTATGAGTACTTTGCCATTGGTAGAGTACCCCAATATTCCCGAGTGTACATCTCTGAAGCGCGAGCGCATGTGCACCAGAATTCCGACTCTTTTATCTACGTGATATCGGGTGCGGGAGTCTGTGTGCTGGGGAAGGAGGAGTACGCAATTGGCGAAGGGAACCTGATTGTTGTTCCTCGAGGCCTTCGCCATGCACTCCGAGGGAGCTTTGTTGCCTCGTCAGGCCAGTGGGGAGGTGAAATCGACAATGATTACACTCCCAAGTAGTAATGGCCTTTACGTTTGCCCGCCATGCCGAGGAATCGGCGTGGTCGGCACTTTTTATAATAAAAGCCGCCTAGCTTTTGCTGGGCGGCTTTTGGGCGGTTATATAACCGAGTTCGGGGTGGTCTGGGTAGTCTTTCCAGAAGTCTGGGGCGTTTTTGAACGCTTTAAAGCCTTCTGGAGAGATAATTGGTTTGTGCCAGGTTAGGTTGATGAACCCAATCTGCGTAAGAGTTCGCTCGATGGTGGCTGGAGCGAAGTAGTGGGCCGCTAACGGGAGTGTGCAGAAGTGTAGACCTTGGTTAAAAAGTTCTATCTGGATCAGGGTGCCGTCTTGTTTGGGTCCAAGGAGCGTTTTCCGGGCTCCAAACCGGATAAGGTCTCTCCCTTCGGGTAGGTCGATTGCACTCACGAGTCTTCCTCCCGCCCTGAGGCTCGCGTAGAGCCTCGCAAGCAAAAGAAGGAGCTGATCTTCGTTTCTGGCGTAATTGAGCGTGAATGGGGCGGTTACGACGTCTACGGACGGCAATTCATCCGTGAACATGTCCCCAAGTCGGTACTCTAGGCGGGGAAGGGGCTGGATTTTGGCTTTTCGGATCTTTTCGGGGCAGTTATCGAGTCCGATGACTCGCTTGGCGCCTGCCCAGATGAGTCTTCTAGTGAAAAAGCCGCTGCCACACCCTAGGTCCAGGACTTCTTTACCCTCTGGATCGGCCAGGCCGACTACTGTCGGGCCGATCGAGTACTTTTTGTCTGGTTTCTCGTCGCTTGCTTGATAGGCGGCGACGATTCTGTTATCCCATGTCATGACTTTCTACCTCGGCATAAGAAGTGGCCGTTTCCCAGAGGCGAACTCGAGTTACGGTCAGTTTTGCAGCGCGTAACCGTCGAAATGCCTCCAGAGCAAGGTTCTCGGCCGTTGTTGGAAACGAGAAAAGGTCGTTCAGGGACTGGTGGTCCCATGGTGTGATAATCTCTCGTTTTACAACTTTAGAGACGTCGGCAAAGTCCATAACCATACCTTGTGAGCTCCCCCGCGCCTTTAGTGGCCCCGAGAGAGTAACTTCGAGCTTGTACGAGTGGCCATGAGGCCGACGACACTTCCCCCGATGGCTCGGGAGAGAGTGTGCTGACTCGAACGTGAAGATCTTCGTAACGCTGACTTGAAGTGACATGATTGGCTAGGTCCTTCGGGTGTCTCCCCAGAGTAGGATGTGGAGCCTCGGAGTGAGGCGGTAGCCTTGATCTTTGGCAATCTCTGCTAGATTTTGCATGACGCGAACCGTGTCGCTGACAGTGATCCCTTCGGGTGACAGGATGATCCTGTCGCGTGGAATCTGGAACGGTTGCTCGTAGATACGTTGCATCTCGGCCACGTCGTTGGCGGTCCGAACCACGAACTTGAAGTAGGTATTAAGCCCTTTTAAGGTGTGAATGGCTTGAGGCTTTACGGCTCGCTCGGCAGAAATACCTGAGTTAGGTAGCTTGGGTGAACAGTTGAACTGGCAGTCAAAGAGCTCCTTTTGAGGCGCGATAGTCCCATTAGTCTCGACTTCGACCGACCAGTGCGTAAGCTGGGGCAGTATGGCTGCGATTGCCTTCTGCTGGAGCAGAGGCTCTCCGCCAGTGAAGACCAGGCGTTTGCAGCCACTTACGTCTGCAGCGATGAGTTGCTCGAGTGTGTCAGGGATAGATAGCCTTCCTCTCTGGAGGTACTCATGGAACTCTGTTAGGGAACGGTTCCATGTGTAGGGAGTGTCGCACCAGCTGCAATTAAGATTGCAACCGTGGAGTCGCGCGTACACCGCGGGGTAGCCGATCGTTGCCCCTTCGCCGTTAAGGCTGTAAAAGATGCCGTCAGCGGAGAAGATAAAGAACGGTTCCCGGGGAGGTTGCATAATGGTGAGACTGGTGGGCGGAGCGTGTGGATCTTTCATGGTTGTTGCCGGTCTAGGATGTACTTGTGAAGCTGCTTTGTCTCTGGTTGAGACGGCGTAAATATAACGGAGTAGATATTATTAGTCAACTACTTTATGACAACTATATAACTTGACTATACTGGTTTGTATATGCAAAGATTAGTGTATAAGGTTTGATAATGTAAAATAAAATATTACAAAATAGGTGTCTATGGATTATGCGAAGTTGTTAACGTTTATCGGGTTTAGTGAGACAGAGGCCAAATTATACTTGGCAAATTTACGTTTGGGGCCGGCCACGGCGATTCAGCTATCGCAGAAAGTGGGAATCTCGCGTCAGATGGTTTATACGTTGCTGCCTTCGCTCTTAGAGCAAGGCCTCATTAAGGAAACGGTAGTGGGGAGTCGCCGGTTGTTTGAAGCGTTGAGCCCAGAGGTACTGCAAGATCGTGCGGCAGATATTTTGACTGAAGTAAAAAAAGCCGTACCGGTTTTAAAGACGAAGCAGGCGACTAATAACGCCCTGCCAATACTCTCGGTATACGAAAACCCGATTAGCATGCGGGAGTGGTATCGTCGGTTTATGGAGGAGGCTGCAGAAGGAGATGAGCTATGGATTTGGGCAACCAATAAGACCTGGTTAAGTGTCGACCCTGATTTTTTAGAGCAATTTGTGGCATTTAAGCAGCGAATGGGTATAAAAGATCGAATTATTGCTCCGGATACGCCCGAATCGCGTTTATTTTCGACTAAATTAGGGCAGTCACACGCACAATACCGATTTACGCGTACATGGTGGCATACGGCTACCGAGAAGTGGATTTGGAATAACACTGTTTCATATTTAACGATCAGCGAGAATGCAACAAATCTGATTGTTCTTGAATCAAAACAGTTAACGGAGCTCGAACGTTTTAACTTTCAACAGGTGTGGAACTCGTTGAATCCGTAACTTTGGATTTAGTATGCAAACCGCCCCGTAGTTTTGTCTACGGGGCGGGGTGGGTGAGGTGAATGGTGCGGGCGAGAATTGCCCCAAAGGCAAGGACGTAGACCATCTCTCCGGCGAGAAATAGGCCGCCTTTATCGAGGAGGGCGAGTCCGGCCAGTATCCCTGCAGTTACCTGGGTTATAAGCAGGGAGACGCTTACGCGGTCGCGACGGACGAAGAGTGCGAGCCAAAAGGTGAGGCCCAGCATGATGTCCGAAGCGACCATGGCAACGATGGTGTGCGCCAGTTTGATCTCTGGGCCAACCGAGTAAGGCGTCACGACGAGGCCGACCATAAACAGCGATAAGATTCGCAGAATACGGGCGGTCTGGACAAATGGTTTAGCCCGCGGCATGTGCCCGATTGCGCGGTGTATGAATCCTGCGAACACGAGCAGGCTGAGGGCGTACGGCAGGAGCGTATCGAGGCATGTTCCAAAGTAGCTCAGGCTCTTATTCTCAAACACGCTTTCGGGGCGCAAGGAGAGGCAGAGCAGATTGAGACAAAGGAACGCGCCCATTCCGCAAAGCAAATTGCGGACGATCATGTTTCTTGGTTTCACGTCTCTGTACCTCTCGGTGAGGAAGGTGCGGCTGATAGTAAAAGTATACTTTAATTATGTGTACTTGCCAAGTGTCTTCCACGGCGGTGGGGCATTACGACTTACTGTTCGGAGCTTTTTGTATCCGAAGCTCTTTGTCAGAGCGTTCTGACTCTGCCCAGGCGAGGTCGTACAGTTTGGCAATTGCCTCAGCGATATCGGCTGACTCGATAAGTACTCCATATTTCTCTTTGAGTGAATAAAATGCCACTTTGTTGTCGTATATGTATACTTCGGGTTTTATATTCATTGCATTAGTTGGAACAAGGTGAATATCCCGAAGGAGCTCTTTTTCGTGCTCGATATAATTCCGCGACTCCGGAGAGTCATTGATAATCCCTTGGATTCGAATGTTTTTCTTGCGTCGGCGTTCAAAGTAACTATCGGCAAATTCGTCATCAAAACTCTTTAATTCCTCGGGGGCCAGAAAAGAGCGGATGTATGTTTTGCAAAGGAGGGAATCTTCGTACATTTTTTTTATGCCTTCTTCTCCTTCGTACAGAGTGACCTTTGGCTTTGATTCTTTGCCCGTGAAAGCAAGATATCCTAGTTTTGTGGCTAAATCTTTTGCCGTACCCATCTGGAGTTGTAGTTCCTGAATCTTACGCTCTAGTAGAAGTGGTAATCGAGTTGGGGATTCTGCTTCGTACTTCTCGGTTTTGGAGTTAATAACACGAGAAATGAGTCCTTCTGTGATTAGGACTGGAATAATATCGTACAAGGTTGTTCTATTTAGGCCTGCTTTTCTAGCGATGGCCAGAATACTCGAAGGACCCAATTCCAAGAGGGCCAGATAGGTTCGGGCGGCTTTAGGAGAAAGGCCAAGTTGAGTGAGTTGCTGTTCCATAATGTGTGGATAAATGTCGACATATAAATAATAACATGGATATTCTAACCTGTAAATAGGTTAATAGATGTGGAGTTCTATTGACATAATACAGAGATAATGGTATTGTCTGCCGCGAAGAGGTGGAGGTAGTGCCTTTTTGTTGCTGTCCGGCCAGAAGCCGGAGGAGAGGAAGATGAATCAGATTGCGCTGGCGCTTCAGCTTCGTCGATTTGCCTATACGTTCGCTGCCCGAGAAATCGCGCCCAACGTGGTGGCAGATGGCATTGGCTGGAACGTAACTATTAATGCTACCACTGGCATTTCGATCAGTGTTGGCTTTAATGGCTTCTACACAGACTACAGGTACCGTATAGAGGCTGAGGCGCTCGGCAAGTCCTTGGAAAATTCTGAGGATCAGATCTTACGGAATCTGAAGTGTGAGGAGTATGGGAATCACGTCGACGGTAGTCATAAGGACGGCTACAAGGTGTGGCTCTGGTCGCACTACAAAGTATCGCTGGACCTCATTCCGGAGGATATACGTGATAGTATCGTCGACTGCACGCGGAGAGGGTCAGAAGCTAATCGTGCGTACCATTTGCTTGATGATACGCGGAGGGTGAGCGTTTATGAGTTAGATGAAGAGGGCACCTCTCGCCTGATTGGTGTGGTAAGGGAGGCCGGAGCGATCCATAAGGCGGCTCGATTAAAAGAGCTCGATGCCGACAAGCGCGAATGCATTGGGCGTGTCCTTCAGTTCTTGGGGCTGGATGGCCTGGGGGTAGTGGAGCGTGGCCAGCGGGATAAGCTCTCGCCCAAGCCTCTTGAATGGGTCGAGGTCAGTTGTTATTAGCTCTTGCGGAAGGATGGGCCATAAGTTATTCAGAGGATAGAGGGTAAGGTTAGGTGTTCTTTGAGTCCGAGGTTGCCTTGTTGGCGCCTCGGGCTTTTTTTATTTTTCTTCTGATTTTGCGCCTTTCCAGGCTAACTCGAAGATCTTTTTCTGGGCTTCGGCAATCTCTTTTGACTCAATAATGACGGCAAATTCCTCGGCTAATGACATAATGGCGATTTTATTGTCATAAACGTTAATTTCGGGAGAGAAATTGAACTGCTCTGGGTCAACCAGAGCGCTTTCTCGTGCTTCTTCGGCGTCATGCTGGCTACGTTCAATGCCTTCAGGTGTAGCAGGAAGAATAGCGCGGATTGAGATATTTTTCTTGGTTCGACGTTTATAGTACTCAGGAAAATAATCTGGTAGGGCGTCGTGCATATTGCGAACTGAAGCATAGGCACGAATAGGTTCGTGCGTAGTTAATGTGTCCTCGTAGACAGTTTTAAGGCCTTCTTTCCCCTCGTAGAAGCGTATTTTAGGCCCTCTGCCACGTTCGCTGTACTTTGCTTTTAATTCGGGTAGCGCTTTGCGGACTTCTTCGGCTTTAGCAGCAAACTGTTTACTCCGCCGTTCCAGGTAAGAAACGAGCGTTTCGGGTGGCTCAGCCACGAAGGTTTTCTTTTTTTGATCGGCTACATAGCCCACAAGGCCAAGGATATTAAGGTGCTCGAGAATGTCGTAACAGGTTGTACGGTTGAGATTTGCCTTTTGGGCGATGCGGGTAACTTGGGCTGCGCCCAGTTCTATGAGGGCAATAAGGACGACTTCTTCTTTGGGAGAGAGGCCTAATTCGTGGATAATTGGCTGCATATTTTACCTTATTTTTGTGTGGAAGTGCTTCGACAAACTAAGTATAGTTTTTCATATATATGGTTAAAAGTCAATAAAATATCGTGGATTTATATTTACAAAACGACTGTCTTGAAGTATATTACAGCTCGTAACGATAAGCGAGCGAGAACGTTAACAACGAATGCTCGATTGCAAAAGGAAGTTCCTTACGAACCTCCAGCTGTCGGGCCTAGCTCAGTAGTCATAAGCGCGGCAGCTTGTGACTGGCGAGCTGGATGATATCGAACGCGGACCAGCCCGCTGAGAAAGAGGAACGAGATGATAGTCCGTTTTGGTAAGGGTGCGTATCTCGAGGTGAGCAACGAGAAGGGTAATGTGACGTATTACCAGCTCCAGGGTGAGATGGAAGTCGAACTGTGGGGAAATCCACCGATGCGACTGGCAGATCTTACCGGGCCTCGTCAGTCAGGGGGACGGGTACACGCCACGCGGTTGAGCGGCTGCACATCCTTCGGAGATGAGTCCACCCGCGTAGAGATCGATGACATCACTCTTCAGGGTGACACTGAGACCCTCTCCGGCCGTCGCGGTGGGTATTATGGCACTCTCTATCACGTTAAGAGCGGTGCGGAGTCCTATAACTTCTTTACCGGGAGTTAGGGAAGTAACAATTGCGCCGGGGCTTCGGCCCCGGCACCAATCTTGGGAACAGGAAGTTGGTCCTGTGTCCGGGTGTTGGTGTGGAGGAACTGAGATGAAGACAGTTATCACTATTGAGATTCGCACTGAGGTTGACGTGGATACGAATCTCACCAATCTGTTTGACAATCATGGGCTAGACAACTTTATATACAACACCGGAACATCTGTTGTGGAGCAGGTCTGGAAAATGGTTGCGCAGCAGGTTGGAGAGCAGCATCGGGAAGTTGTGGAAGACGTTAAGAAGTATTGGGTGGCCAAGGATGCTCGGCGTAACCTCCTGCGGTCAGGAGAGGATGCACACGAACGGAGTAAGGAGTTAGGCGAGACTATGAAACAAATTGAGGAGAAGTACGGCCTGGAATCTAAGTAAGGTTAAACACATTTGGTTCTGTTGAACGTTGCTGGCCAGAGATTGCCGGGGCTTCGGCCCCGGCACCAATTTCGGGGTAGTCACACAAGTGATGACTTCGAATGTTGGTTGAAACTATATGCGGTGAAAGGGGAACAGCAGATGAAAGTGCTTTTTGTGACGGAGAACGGTCGAGTAAGTCATGCTGGACTTGATGGTGTGGAAATCAACATCTTCGAAAAAGCCACTGATCAATTTCAGCGGTATCCTCATACGGTTGTTCGTACTGTAGCTGATCGGCTGGGGTTTACCGTCCAGGGGATCGAAGAATCGGCTCGCGTTAAGCGTGAAAATCCCTTTCAGTGGCTCGACCTGCGGTATGGTAACGGTTTAGAGATCCTTACGCCTAGCTCTGAGAGTGGACGGGTAGTGCATTTTTGGAAGGTAGCCGGAGAGATGGATGAGGATGAAAAGCTACGGAGAGGTATCCCCGTTTCGGGTCGGTTTCCGGCTTCTTTTCTTCAGAAGCGACCTCCCGAAGGAGGATGGGTTGATCCTTACGTTTACCTTCTGGATCCATCTGGTCTTACCCCCGTCGAAAGAGATCTAATTGGACTTTTCTTGCCGGGGCCATGTTACTCAGGAGGAACTCGGTTTGATGGGTACTTCCAGATGCACATTCGAGGTGTCGCGGAAGTCTCTCGGCGCCTCGGATTCGTACCTCAGTTCGAAGGGAAGGAGTGATTGCAAAAGAAGGAAATAAGGTAGGTTTGCCCGGGGTTTTGGCCCCGGGCGCTTTTTTGTGTTAAGAGGCCTTATTCTTGATATATGGTATACTGTTTCAACGTATCGTTTCTGAAGAGGGGGAGGAATGAGCGAGCTAGATGAGCGGCCGATTATGATCTTTCTGGATTGCGGTAATCCGGAATGTGAAACCAAATGGATGGCCGCTGGGACGTACGAAGGAGTGGAAGGAAGTGTACCTCGCGTGATGGACGAACGTGATCGCATTTGTCCGTCCTCGGGTTGTCGTTGCTCGGATAGCATTGTCCGGGAGTGGGGACCTCTGAAATTTGAGCTGATGGGTAAGATTTGGGTTGTCGCTGGTCAACCCTGGATCTGGACTCCTGCTGGTTATAATCCTGCCCGATAAGGGGTGGGCTGGTGGCTGGGTGGTCGCTGTATGCGACACCCAGCCACTTTCGTTTTTATAACCAAAGAGCGCCCTGGTGGGGCGCTTTTTGGAACTCGATGAAGAGTTGAATTACTCTTCGCCTTCTTCTGTATCTTCGGCGTCGCCTTCGCCATCTTTGGCTGGCATTTCTTCTTCACCTTCTTCGGTGTCGCCTTCAGGAGTGGTGGTCTCCATCTCTTCGCCTTCTACGGGCATGTCGGTCTTTGGCATTTCTGTTTCGTGGTCCATAGTGGCACCTCCGCTTTTTCTTGTACACCCACACCGTAATAGAAGTCTTCTAAAAAAGCAACTAGCGATTTCTACAATGGTTTGCCACTCCGAGGAAAATAGTTAGGAAAGAGCTTGTTTGACAATGCTTCTTTGCCTGCTATAGTAAGGTCGTCTCTGCGTGAAGAAGTGATTCTGTTGAGGGAATTGCTTTAGGGAATCCGGTGTAAATCCGGGACAGTCTCCGCTACTGTAATCCACCTGAAGGTGGTAAGTCAGAAAACCAGCACAGACACCTGATAACGTAACTCACGGAAGATGGGTGGTTCAGTATCCTGATTTTTATGGATCCTGGCCCCTGGCGAGGATTTTTTATGTCTTTAGGCGTATCGCGTGTGATCTCTGGATTACTAATGCTTGCCACATGTGTCTTTGGGACTACTCTTGTCCGTGATGTCCAGGGTGCCGAAGTAAAATCCGTCCCAAACGTTTCCCCTCACGTTGAACGTACTTTTGAGTCGACCCCGCTCGTTAATACGCCTGCTGGTGTGGGAAACTCCGTGAGAAGAGAACAGACAGTGATTGCTCCACCAACGAGGCGGCCACGAATGAAAGTGACGCCCGAGGTGGCGACAAGTCAAGTTGTGCGAACTGCTGAAACGATTGCGCCAACAGTTATTATTACTCCCTCGCCAAATCCAGTCGTCACAGTTACTCCTCAACTGAGAGAAGTTGGTTATTCAATTATGGGAGGTGGAGTAAACCTTGAGGGGAAGATAGAAACGCAGGAGGAGCCTGTGGGGCTGCTTACGAAACGGATTGCCGCGAATCGGGGTATCAGTTTTATATACGAGGTGTCGGATATGGGATGGTTTGTGACCGAGATTGCTGGAGTGAAGCAGAATCCTCGGGCAGGGTACTACTGGCTCTTTTACGTCAATGGCGCTTTAGCTAATCGTAGCGCAGACCAAGTTTTGGTTAAGGCGGGAGACACATTAACCTGGCGATACGAAAAAACGAATTAATTCTGTGTCTGACTGTGCTTCGCGCATTAAAGGCGGAGCACTGTGGCTACGGAAAAGAGGGGGGAAATGCAGTTTTCTTTTCGGCGGAGCGATACTCCAGGGGTGGCGCGTTCTTCTCGGCAAACCCGAGTAGCCCGTCGACCGCCACCGAAGATTTCGGTGATGGTTTACTTCGCGCAGGCGGGTAAGAGCAAGAAGGTAGGGAGCTTTAAAGCTGTTCCGGGTGCGAAGTTGGGTGAATCCCTTCGTCAGGCCGGAGTAACGTGTGCTCATGAGCATCCGGAATATCCAGACGACTTCATTACGGCAGTGAATTATCGGAGATGGCGGATTGTGGCCTCTCACGACCCGGTAACGAGGACGTATGTCTGGGGCGTCGGCTCTCAGCAGATAACGTTCAAGGTCAACGGAGATGAGTTCATCAACGTCGGAGCAGAATGGTATGAGTTACCAAATCGCTCTTGCCGGTTGGTTGTGGAATTGGAAGACGTGATCGATATGGAGGAACCCGACGGGGTAAGTCTTCGTAGACTCACGACTCCTCTTCCTGGATCGATTGTTTTCGGGGGCGCATAGCGCCCCCACCCACTTTTTTCAAAATTATGCGTAAAATAGCTCGAATTCTTAGTTTTTTCATCATACTTGGTTGGATTGGCACTAGTTTTGCTGGCACAAATGACGGCTTAGCTTTTTTACGATCAAAGCAAGGCCCTGATGGGACAATCAGTGGGCTCGGTAATACTGGGTGGGCTGTTATGGCGCTTTCGGGTTACGGCGAGCGTAACGATCGCGCGATTCAGTCTCTCCAGACGGTTCAGACTTCATTATCAACCCGCTCGGCAACAGATATTGAAAAGCAAATTTTAGCGCTTGTGGCGGGAGGTGAAAACCCGCGTACTTTTGCGGGTGTGGATGCGGTTGTTGAGTTGCAATCGCGGGT
The DNA here is from genome assembly GCA_036405195.1 of Patescibacteria group bacterium. GTDB lineage: Bacteria > Patescibacteriota > UBA1384 > 2-12-FULL-50-11 > DASWYB01 > DASWYB01. The sequence goes on along the minus strand of DASWYB010000087.1, from coordinate 7,272 downwards.
AATGGGGAATCAAATCGGCGATACAGATTATTTGAATGACGATATTTTTGGTCTTCTTGCCCTGCGGTCGGCAGGCGCTTCGGTTCCAGCGGAGGTTTCCTCTCAGTTGCTTCAACATCAGAACCAAGATGGCGGGTGGGGTTTAATCGTTGGAGGAGCTTCGAGTACTGATTTAACAGCCGTCGCTTTGATTGCCTTAAAGGGCTCGGTCTCTCAAGAATCTCTAGTTCGTGCGATGGATTATATCCGTTCTTTGCAAAACGACGATGGCGGATTTGCCATTAGCTCGGGCGGCAGTAGTGTTGCGAGTACGGCCTGGGTTGATTGGATGCTTACGGAATATGGGCAATCATATGCGCCCTGGAGTAAGGGAGGCCATTCGCCCCGGGATTTCCTTTTGTCGACTCAAGGCTCAGATGGGTCGTGGGGTGGTAGCGTCCTGATGACGAGCTATGCTTTGATTGCGCTTTCCGGTCGCGGTTTCCCGATTATTGGCCAGTTTTCCACGCCGACACCTACCCCTTCGGCAACTACTACGCCAACTCCGAGCCCAACGCTCTCTGTCGCGCCTTCTCCGACGCCCAGTCCAAGTCACTCTCCGAGCACGACCCCAACCGTTTTACCCACCGCAACGCCGAGCCCTTCGCCAACCGTGACTTTTTCTCCCCTGCCAACGTCGGTTCCGAGCCCTTCACCCTCGGTTAGTGCTATTCCTACGCCCTCGGCTTCTTCAATCGTAGTGCCGACGGCGAGTCCAACCTTGAATCCGTCGCCTGGCCTCTTAAGCACGCCAGCTCCAACAGTCTTGCCGGTGGTTGCTCCGACTTCTACTCTCATGCCCGTCTCGACTGCGCCTAAAGTTATGCGTCGTACCATTTCTCTCGTGCAGCGAATTTTCCCCGCAAAGGGAACTTCTGCGCCTGTCGTCACGCCGACGGTTTCTCTTGTGCCGGTTATTTTTTCGCCAGTCCCGAGCGATATGTCAAATGGTCAGTTCGTCCCATTGAATCTACACGATTACTCGAGGCATTTCTTTTTTGGAGGGCTGTTATTGGCGGTGAATACGCTTGCCACAGGCTATGAAATTTGGCAGGCACACAAGCGTACTAAGTAGTTCGTCAAGGGGCTAGTAAAAGCAGGGCTAATCGCTTATAGTCGGAGCTGCAATGGCGACACAAATTTCCTTGTACAGAAAATGGCGGCCGCAAACATTCGAGGACTTGAAAGGTCAGGATGTTATTCGAGATACGTTGCGTTATGCATTGACGCATAACCAGATGAGTCAGGCGTATCTTTTTTGTGGTCCGCGCGGGACGGGTAAGACCACCACTGCCCGATTGATTGCCAAACTTGTGAACTGTTTGGCTGAAGGAGAAGAGAAGCCGTGTAATACTTGCTCTAACTGCCTATCAATTACGGATGGCGCAAACCTCGATATTATTGAGGTGGATGCGGCTTCTAACCGAGGTATCGACGAGATTCGACAACTTCGAGATTCGGTCAGGTTCGCACCCACGCAGGCGCGCTATAAAGTGTTTATCATTGACGAAGTTCACATGTTAACCCGAGAGGCATTTAACGCGCTTCTCAAAACGCTCGAAGAACCACCTTCGCACGCCCTCTTTATTCTCGCCACAACCGAAGCGCATAAGATTCCTGCCACGATTATTTCGCGCTGTCAGCGGTATGATTTTCGGCTGGCAACTTTAGATGGCTTAACTACTCATCTCATGTACGTTGCAGAGCAAGAGGGGATGAACCTCGCTCCTGATGCAGCCCGGTTTATCGCCCGTTTAGGTGACGGGTCGTTCCGTGATTCGTTATCGCTTTTAGATCAAGTTCGCGCAGCCAATCATCCTGAATATACGCTTCAGGTGGTTGAAGAAATGTTTGGTTACATCCCTGTCGAGCAAATGGCAACCTGTTTAACCGCAATTCTGTCGGGCGACTTAGTGAAGGCACATGGAAGTGTGGACGCCGCATTGGCACGAGGTGCAGATCTGCGAGCTTTTTGTGACCAATTACTGGCATTGAGTCAGCAGTGCCTTGAAGCCCTTGTTTTGCAGGAATTTAAGACATTACCGTCTGCGTTGGGGACAGCCGTGCAAGGGGCAGGATTGTCTCGCTTAGTGCAGTGGCTCGAATTACTCTTAGAAGCCATTGGCGATAGTAAGTTAAGCCCGATTCCTCGATTACCGCTTGATGTGGCTATAACCAAGTTGAATGTTGCGCCGCAGGCTGCACGTGCGGTACAACCAATGGCAGAGGTCCGTGTTGCTACTCCGCCGGCGATTGCGGCTGGACCTTCGATTACGGCACCTCCGCCTCGTCCGCAGGAAGAAAGTGTTGTTGTTCCCATGCAAGAGACGGTCTCGGTCCCAGTTATGGTTGCTGTTCCGCATGTTGTCGAAGCGCAAGATTGGCAGCGGGTATTAGAGGGGTTAAAGAAAGATGCGCCATCGCTTTTAACCAGCTTGTCGGGAGCTCGTGTAACAGGAGTGGAAAACGGAACCATGAATGTTGCGGTTAAATACAAAATGCATGCAGACAAAGTCAACCAGGTCAAAAATAAAATGAAGATAGAAGTTGTTCTTCAAGAAGTATTTCAGGTACCACTCAAGATAGAAGCTGTGGTGGTAAAAGATATGGCAACTGAGGATGACTCGGTTGATGTGGCCTCTGTCTTTGAGTTTGAGGAGTAGGTATGGCTCGACGAGAAACTGCAAGCTCACTCACTAATTCACTTCAATCACTGGCTACTCGTATGCCACCACAGAATGTGGAGGCCGAGCAGAGTATTTTAGGTGCGGTTTTAATTGATGCTGATTCGATGATCCGTATTACGGATAAGCTAAAGCCAGAAGATTTTTATCGCGAAGATCATAAAGTTATCTTTGAACATATGCTCAAGTTGTTCGAGAAGCGTCAGCCCATCGACATTTTAACTTTGACTGATAGCTTGGATTCGTCAAAACAGCTGGCGTTTGTGGGGGGAGCGGGATACATTGCGTCGTTAACGAGTATGGTTAACTCCTCGGCGCATATTGTAAGCCATGCGGAGATTGTACGGAGCAAAGCGTTATTGCGCCGATTAATCCAAGCTGGCGGCAAGATTGTGGACCTTGGGTACCAAGAAGACGCGGAGAGCGACATGATCCTGAGTGATGCCGAAGCGGCTCTTTTTAACGTCAGTAATGCCTATTTAAGCAGTAACTTTGTGCCGATCGGCAATATTTTGTCTGAGTCGTTCGACCGTATCGACGAACTCCACCGTAATAAAGGAGCGGTTCGGGGTGTTCCGACTGGCTTTAAAGACTTAGATAGCCTGCTAGGTGGTCTGCAGCGATCGGACTTAGTTATTCTCGCCGCCCGGCCTTCCATGGGAAAGACGGCGTTTGTCTTAAACATTGCCGAGAACGCGGCCGTAAAATCAGGCGCAAAAGTCGCGGTGTTCTCCCTCGAGCAGTCTAAAGATCAGCTGGTCGATCGTTTGCTTTGTTCTCAGGCCCAAGTTGATAGCTGGAAGCTCCGCAGTGGTAATTTAAGTGACGAAGATTTTCCTCGTATCGGGGCAGCTATGGGTGTTCTTTCGGAAGCCCCTATTTTCATTGACGACACGCCCGGCTTAACCTCTCTCGAGATCCGTACCAAGAGCCGTCGTCTCCAGATGGAGCACGGCTTGGATATGATCATTATTGACTACCTCCAGCTGATGCAGGGACGCAGCGGGATCGAAAACCGTACCCAAGAAATTTCAGAAATTTCTCGGTCTTTGAAGGGCATTGCGCGTGAGCTGAACGTTCCTGTGATTGCTCTTTCGCAGCTTTCTCGTGCTGTGGAGCAACGCCCCGACAAACGTCCTATGCTTTCAGATCTGCGTGAATCAGGTTCGATCGAGCAAGATGCTGACGTTGTGATGTTTATTTATCGTGACGAATACTATGATCGAGAATCCGAAAAAAAGAATATTGCGGAAATTTTAGTCAGAAAACATCGTAATGGTCCTGTCGGTGAAGTAGATCTCTACTTCCAGGGTGAGCAAACTCGTTTTCGTAACCTGGATAAGCGTCATTAAGGTGGCCGTATCTCGCCAAGGAGAGGATTTTTTGTTAGGGTAGGACAGTCATGACAGAACTCGACCAAATCCAGCAGTCACCCCTTTTTGAGGGACTCAATAGCGAACAAAAACAGGCCGTGATTACGACGGAAGGGCCTGTTTTAGTGTTGGCAGGAGCGGGGAGTGGAAAGACTAAAACGCTCACGCACCGTATCGCTTACCTGTTGCGCGAGAAAAAACTTTCGCCTTTTAACGTGCTGGCTGTTACCTTTACCAATAAAGCAGCCGGTGAAATGGCCGAACGTATTTCCAAATTACTGTCCGGTAACGAAAATAACCGGATTAATTTGCCGTTTTTGGGTACGTTCCACTCGATCGGAGTTAAGTTGCTTCGCCGGGATGGTCACCATATTGGACTCGACCCCAGTTTTACGATTTACGATTCAGACGATCAGCTCTCCTTGATCCGTTCGATTTGCCAAGAATTGGCGATTAGCCCAAAGCAATATTCTCCTCAGGCGATTCGCTCGTACATTTCAGGTGCTAAAAACGAACTTATGACTGCTGAACAGTATCGTAAGTTTGCGCACGGCTATTTTCAAACGTTAGTCTGCGATGTCTTTGCACGCTACGAGAAGGCCCTTACGTCAGCGCAAGCAGTGGATTTTGATGATCTCATTGGTTTGCCGGTAAAACTCTTTAGCGAGCATCCTGAGGTTCTGGAACGGTACCAGGATCTATGGCGTTACATTATGATTGATGAGTATCAGGATACGAACAAGGCGCAGTACGAATTTGTTCGTCTTTTAGCCGTAAAATACCGTAATATTTTTGTGGTTGGTGACGACGCGCAGTCAATTTACGGTTGGCGCGGGGCGAACTTCCGTAATATTTTGGATTTTGAGAAAGATTATCCGGACGCCGCGGTAATTAAGCTGGAGCAAAACTATCGCTCGACTCAAATTATCCTTGATGCGTCGAATGCCGTGATTGAGCACAATACGCAGCGAATTAATAAAGCGCTCTGGACCGAAAAAGGCGAAGGCGCACCCATTACTGTTTACCAGGCGGAAGATGGGCGAGATGAGGCTGAGTTTATTATGACTGAGGTTATTAGCCTGCAGCGGCAAGGATATCGTCTGGGTGATATGGCTATTTTGTATCGTACCAATGCCCAGTCCCGTGCTCTGGAAGAAATTTGTTTAAATTACACCCTGCCATACCGGTTAGTCGGCGCAGTTCGATTCTATGAACGTAAAGAGGTCAAAGATATTTTGGCCTACTTGCGCTTTATTTGTAACTCTAAGGATGAAGTGAGCTTTGAGCGGTTACTCAGTGTGCCGCCTCGAGGATTAGGGGATAAGTCGTTTCAAGATCTTAAAAAAGTGGTGATTCACGGAGAGCCCGAATCAACTCTGTCTCCTCGAATAATGAAAGCCTGGAAGCCGCTCGAATTACACTTTGATCGCTGGCGTAAGTTGCGTGACACGATTTCAGTAACCGATTTAATCGATATAGTTGTTAAAGAATCTGGTTACGAAAAGTTTTTACTGGATGGTACTCCCGAAGGAGAAGCGCGTTTTGAGAACGTCAAAGAGTTGAAATCAGTTGCGTCACGAACCGAGGACTTACCAACCTTTTTAGCAGAAGTGGCTCTCGTCTCAGATGTGGACGGCTATAACCCCGATGAAGATGCAATCACACTCATGACGTTACATTCGGCCAAAGGTCTGGAGTTTCCCGTTGTCTTTATGGTGGGCATGGAAGAAGGGCTCTTTCCTAACTTACGCAGTGTGATGGATCCCCTTGAACTCGAAGAAGAGCGTCGACTCTGTTACGTTGGTATTACCCGTGCCAAAGATAAGCTCTACTGCCTCCATGCTGCATCACGCCTTATTTATGGGTCATTCCAGGCTAATTTGCCATCGCGATTTATTAACGAAATTCCCGAACATTTAGTCGATAAAATATAAAAACAAAACCGGTGGAGGCAGTCTCGGCTGAGACTACTTCCACCGGTGTGGCGTATCCATTCCTATTCGGATTCGGACAGCCAGTAGGGCGCGGTGTTCTCCGGCATAGGCCGGGCACCGGTCGTGAACACGGGGCAGGTGTGCGGACTAAAGTCCGGACACCCGTCTTCGAAATACCGGCGGCTGATTTCATAGAACCAGGCGGTCGGTCCGTTTCGAAGGGCCGTGACCACGTATCCGGGATTCCTCCGCGTTGCCGCGGCGAGTCCGACGACGGTAACATGGTTCTCTCGCATCAGTCGCATGAGCTCGGTCGTTCGCTTGAGCTTTGAGGGCTCAGGCTCCCACTTTTCTCCTTCTGTCGGCGTGCGAGACCAGTAGACGGAAATGGGGTGACCATCAGCATCCCAGCGAACCAGGTTGCTCCAGGCCTCATGCGGGAGCTCCCGGAGGTTGGTTTTCCAGCTCCAGGTATCCCAGAGGCAGACGCCCAGGACCGCCATCAGATGCGTCTGGGTCCGTTCGAACCACCGGTAAGTTGGCAGGGACGTCTGCTCCTCGATCATGTCCGTACAGATCGGTCCGGGGCAAGTGCAGGTTGCTGGCCGGACCTCCGGGATGGAGAGAGTGCGCCGATTGCCGCTGGTAAGCAGCGTTTGGAACAGCGCATTCCTCGAAAAGTCCCTCGTCTGTGTTCTTCTCATTATTCCGTTGTGAACAGGGGCCGGTTGGCCGAGAGTGCTCTTCTGCGTATTGCAGAATACGACTGTAGTATATACATATATTCCTGATTTGTCAAGGTATGGGCGGTGGTATTCACTTGCGCAAAAGGGGCTGTCCTGTTAGGGTATTTCTTGACTATGAAAAAGCGTTATGTCGCCTCGCCTATCTTGTTACTGACTGTTGCAACAGTATGGAACGTTGTATTTAAGGCCGATACGCCCAAGGCGACAGCAGAAGATATTCAGAATATAACTGCGCCGCAAATAGCCGATTCTCGCCATCCGATTGAGGTATTTCAAGTCGGCGTAGGAAGTGGCGAAACAGAAAATGATGTCTTAGCGCAATTGTCGACGGTGGTTTACCCTGAAGACAAGGTGCGTTTTTTAATTGATCCAAAGTTTGGGTTAGGCACGGTTGTGCATATTGAACGAGCGTTGCCAGTTACGATTAAAGATGGAAAGCGGGTGATAACAGTTCGGACTTGGGACAACACCGTCGGCGAACTTTTAGACTCGGTGA
>DASWYB010000086.1:0-6792 GCA_036405195.1 Patescibacteria group bacterium | reverse complement strand
TGTGTTGTTGGAGGTTAGATTCGGCCGTCTCGGTAGAGACGCCCCCACCCCAGGATTAACGATCCGTTGATCCTGGTAGTGGCTTCGTTCTAAGGGGGAAGAGAGTGAACAAGAAGAAGATGGTGATGGGGGCTGCCCTGTTTTTGCTCGGCGTGCTCATGCTTCTCTACGCGATTTTCGGATATGGGGAAAAGACGGTGCCTCCATCCTCCCCTGTTACGGCGCCTTCGTCGCCATCGCAGTCAGCGGTGGAGCCGACTCCGCCGCCGGGATACATTACGACCGAAACGGTGGAGATGGATACGCGCCGGAAAAAGGTCTTTGCCAGTTACTCTGAAGCGTTTCGTAATCTAGCTGCACGAAGTTCAAACCCCGAAGTCAAGGCGGTCTACAACTTCCTCGTCCAGCATGAGATGGCAGCGACGCTTCGTGGTAACAGTCTGAGTCTCTTTGAGAAAAAGAAGCCGAACCGGGTGGCAGTCCTGACGGTCTTGCCAGAGGATCCGGCTGAAGTTCAATCGCTCCTCCGAGAGGAGGCGGGTGCTCGTTTCGTCGACGAGACGCAGATGGTGTGCCTGCGTGAGAAACTAGTCAGCAAGTTCTCTGCGGTGCTTGCGTACGGACACGAGTGGTACCACGCCTACGACTACGACAAACGTGGTTATTCTTGGCCGGAAGGCTACTACGAATCCGGTGAGGGTGAGTTGAATGCGTACAACTTTCAGCTTCTCCTTCAGTCGGAAGTGGGCGGATCGGCCTATGAGGCGTGGGTAAACCGTAAGTGTGAGTCTGTCGCCGACGAAGCGCAGCTCCACCAAGGAGAAGCAGGCTACGTTCTTAAGGCCGGTGATTACGATCCCGAGTTGGACAAGATTCTTGGGCCTTCCGTTTCCGACTTCGACCGGGAGACCCGACAGAAGCAGTGTTGGCGTGCCGCAGTGTGGCGGATGTATGACCGTTATCTTGTTGGAGATCCGAAACAGGCCAAGCTGGATTTCATCCGGGATCGTTAGAGCTCAGTTGGCCGACCTTAGAAGCTGCAGGTTTGAGACATGCGTGTCTTGGTCTGCGGCTTTTCTTTTTCATTGCATTTTCTTCTGGTGAAGCGTAAAATTGAACCATATGGAACAGAAGTATAATCCTCACGAAATTGAAGCAAAGTGGCGCTCGATTTGGCCCAAAGAACGCGATAGTTATAAGCTCCAGCCCGGCGATGAGCCGTACTATGTTTTAGATATGATTTCCTATCCCTCGAGCGAGGGTTTACATATGGGACATTGGCGTCCTTACACGATTGCCGATGTATGGGCTCGCTATAATACGCTGCTTGGAAAAAAGGTACTCTCCCCCGTTGGTTTTGATGCATTTGGCTTACCGGCAGAGAATGCTGCCATTAAAAATGGCCGTCATCCGGCTGATTATACGGTCCAGTCAATGGGGAACTTTACGCGTCAGATCCAAGAAATGGGAAAAATGTACGACTGGTCCACGCTGATTAATACATCGTCGCCGGAATACTACAAATGGACGCAGTGGATTTTTACGCAGTTATATAAAAACGGTTTGGCTTATAAAAAAGCCGCCGCAGTATGGTGGTGCCCAAGCTGCCAAACAGTTTTGGCAAACGAACAAGTTATTAGTGGTGAGTGTGAACGCTGTGGCAGTGAAGTTATTCGAAAAAATTTAAGTCAGTGGTTCTTTAAGATTACTGATTTTGCTGATGACCTTTTAAGTTTTGAGGGTCTCAACTGGCCGGCTCAGGTTAAAACTTTACAAACCAACTGGATTGGAAAGAGCCAAGGCGCTGAAATTGACTTTAAAGTAGTCAATTCTGAGGATGTCATTCGTGTATTTACCACCCGTCCCGATACGCTCATGGGGGTAACTTACATTGTTGTAGCCCCAGAGCACACATTGGTTACTGCTCTCATGACGGACGAAACAAAAGGTAAGGTTGAAGCGTACGTCCTCGATGCCTCGAAGAAGTCAGATATTGACCGTATGGCTGACGACCGTACGAAAACGGGAGTGTTTACTGGCTCGTATGTTATTCACCCGATTACCAATGCCCATATTCCGGTATGGGTTGCGGACTATGTGGTAGGAACGTATGGCACGGGCGCCGTTATGGCCGTTCCGGCTCATGATCAACGTGATTACGAGTTTGCTCAAGTGTATGACTTACCCATTCAAACTGTTATCGAGCCGGTTGTGGGGACACCCCAAGAACATCCTGAGTATCGCCAGAGCATTGTGGCGCTCGTGCATGACCCCAAGCAGGATCGGTATTTAACAATTAACTGGGGGGAGATGGGCGGAACTCTGCTTATCGGCGGGGGGCGTGAAGAAGGCGAAGATCCTGTCGCATGCGCGCAACGAGAAATCGAAGAAGAAACTGGTTATTCGAATGTTGCGTTTATTAATAAAACCGAGACGATCCATCACAGCTATTTTGCACATTCAAAAAATGTTGCTCGCGCCATCGATGCAGTTGGCGTTTCGTTTGAGTTAGCATCGGATGCGACGACCGCTACTCGATTAGAAGCAGCGGAACAGGGTAAATTCACCGTTGAGTGGCTTACCGCCGATGAGGCTGATAAACGTATTATTGATCCCTTGCATCGATGTGTCTTTGAACGGTTTGCCAAAGGGAATGTTTACACAGGGTATGGAGTACTCGTTAATTCAGGGGAATTTGACGGTTTAACCAGCGAAGTAGCAAAAGATAAAATAGTTGCCCATTTAGAATCCCAGGGACGAGGAAGACTGACGACGCAATATCGTTTGCGCGACTGGCTTATTTCGCGTCAGCGATATTGGGGAGCGCCGATCCCTGTTGTTACCTGTGAAAAATGTGGTGAACAAGTTGTTCCTGATGACCAATTACCTGTCGTCTTGCCCAAGGATGTCGAATTCCTGCCAACCGGTGGGTCGCCGCTGGAGCGCCATCCGAGCTTTAAACATACGACCTGCCCTACATGTGGCGGAGATGCTATTCGTGAGACCGACACGTTAGATACCTTTGTTGATTCTTCGTGGTATTTCTTGCGTTATACTGATCCTAAGAATCCGTCCGCTCCATTCTCCTTGGAAGGTGTAAAAGCTTGGTTGCCTGTCGATTTTTACGTCGGCGGCACAGAGCATTCCATACTCCACCTTTTGTATGCTCGGTTTGTAATGAAGGCTTTACACCGATTAGGACATGTCCCCTATCACGAACCATTCCAGACCTTCTTTGGAAATGGCATGGTCTACTTAAATGGTAAGAAAATGTCTAAATCAAAGGGAAATATTGTTAACCCCGATGATATGGTGAAGCGATACGGTGTTGATGCTATGCGCGGCTACATTCTCTTTATGGGACCAGCTGATCAGGATGTGGAATGGCAAGAAAACGGTATTACTGGTGTGAGTCGGTTCCTTGATAAAGCCTGGCAGTCATTTGCCAAAGTTGATAGTTCAAATAACGCTACATCTCTCTCTCCGGCTATTCAAAAAGCCTATCAGGATGTGAATGCTCATTTGCAGAGATTCACCTTTAACCGATGTATTAGCAGCTTGATGATTGCCTTAAATGAGGTAAACGGTCACGTAAATAAAGCCGAGGCCGAAGTACTTATTCGTCTTTTTGCTCCTTTCTTTCCACATTTCGCCGAAGAAGTCTGGAGCAACCTGGGGCATACAAGTTCAATTTTTGAGGCTACATGGCCAGAAGTGAAAATTGAGGCTTCTCAAACGGCTTCGTACGTTGTCCAGGTTAACGGAAAACTTCGCGCTACACTTGATGTGCTAGCTACAGCGGAGGAAAACGAAGTGATTGCCTTGGCAAGTGAACTAACAGCCGTGAAAAGCCATCTTGAGGGTAAAAGTATCGAAAAAACTATATTTGTTGCTGGACGAATTATCAACTTTGTGGTAAGATAACTCTTGTATTCAGGCAAATTATGCTACTATAAAACATAGGAAATAACTATGGCAGAGCCGAAAAAGAAACTATCCGCCACACGTTCTGGTCGCCGACGTAGCCACTTAGCGCTCACGGTTCAAGCTCCAGCTCAGTGCACTAACTGTAAGGCGCTTGTTACTCCTCATACAGTTTGTGTTTCGTGTGGTTTCTATAAAGGGAAGCAAGTTCTTCCTAAAAATCAGGCAAAGTAAGTTTAAAAGTAAAGGATTCCTATGAATCGACATCTGGCTCGTACACTGGCAATGCAAACCATTTATGAATGGGATTTCCAGGCACATAAGTCGATTCATGAAATGCTTGCTTCTAACGTCAACGCCGTCGATCATGCTGATGATGATACTGTATTCGTCGAGAAGCTGATTAACGGTGTTGTTGCGAATAAAGAAGAAATTGATGGGCTGATCACGACTGCCGCTCCTGAGTGGCCGCTTGATCAAATTTCCGTGGTTGATAAATCAATTCTCCGCTTGGCGATTTATGAAATCCTCCATGAAACCGATGTACCAGCCAAGGTCGCGATTAACGAAGCTGTTGAGCTTGCCAAGACATTTGGTGGCGATAACTCATCGCGCTTCGTGAATGGCGTACTTGGTACGATATACCGTCAAACAGAGCGCTTTAAGCAAGATAGTGCCAATCAGCCAGCTACTGGAGTGGCTGAAACAACCGAAGACAAAGAATAAGGGTAAGGACTCAACATGCTTACTGAACAGCATATCGCCGAAATCGAAGCGATTATCGGCCTTGCTTTTAACGATAAAAACTTGCTCAAACAAGTCTTTATTCATCGATCGTATTTAAACGAAAATCCTGGCTGTGAGTTGGGGCATAACGAACGTCTAGAATTTTTAGGCGACGCCGTTTTAGAACTTGTCGTAACAGAATTTCTCTACCGTCGTTTTCCTAATCCCGAGGGAGAGCTCACCAATTGGCGTAGTGCCCTTGTGCGTGGACAGCATTTAGCCGAAATCTCCGGGGAATTGCAATTAGGTGATTACCTTCTTCTCTCACGCGGCGAAGCAAAATCAGGTGGTAAAACCCGTCAGATTCTCTTAGCAAATATGTTTGAAGCCTTGCTCGGGGCTATTTATATGGATGCCGGTCTCGAGCCGGCACGTGCGTTCATTGAAAAGCACGTGACAGGCCGCCTCGAAGATATTCTCGAACGCGAACTGCATATTGATCCAAAGAGTAAACTTCAGGAAATTACGCAGGCTCGAGTTGGGATTACCCCTCACTATGAAGTGTTGCGCGAAGAAGGCCCCGATCACGCCAAAGAATTTACTGTTGGAGTTTTCCTTGCGACCCGTAAATTGGCAGAGGCCAAAGGTGCTTCAAAACAGTCAGCCGAACAAGCTGCAGCTTCTGTTGCGATTAAACAGTTTAGCCAAGAGTAATAATTAGTCCGCCTGGATACCAAAAGCCCGGAGTCTTGCTCCGGGCTTTTGTGTGCCGAGGATCGTTTTACCACGAGCTAGCAGAGGCAGATGCTGAAGCGTAGCCAGGGCCAGCAGATGTGGAAGCCGATGTCACTCGTCCACGAGCAGTCGCCGTGCTCTGTGAGCCAGCTGCCGAAGATTTGCTTTCCATTGAGTTTGTGCCTTTTGTTACGACCGTCTTGCTCCCTTTGTCGTTGATAGTAATCGTAACGGCTCCATCTTTGTCTTTCGTGACGACAACGTCATTGTCTGTTGTTGTCGCAGTATCTTCATTCGTATCTGTCGGACGGGGTGATTCGCTTACGACAGGCGTTGGCGTTACAATAACAACCGTATCGTCTGGTGTGATCGTTTTATCCGAAGGTTTACGAAGTTTGGTGAAGAGAAAGAATGCCAAGAGGCCAAGGATAACAAAGCCGATGGCAAGACGGGCGATAAGACTGAGCAAGTGTGATCGAGGCATAACGAAGCAATATCTCCTAAAAGTTATTTTGAGCTAAAATCACGTCGGATCTTAGCGATAAGGTCTGCCGCAGCATCTTTGCCACCAAGGCCAAATGCCAGGCCTGCCGCAATAGCGAGGGCAGCTACGAAGCCAGTCAACAAGATGTTAATGACTTGGATAGCAATTCCGAGCTGGGTAAGGGCAGCAAGTCCGATAAAGACGTAGATAACGTAGCGGCTAAATACAGCAAGTCCACCTGACATACGTGAGCCAAGGCTGGCAGCAGTAGCGCGGACGACATTACCAATGAATTCAGCAAAGAGCGCACCGAGGAAAAGAATGATAACAGCACTACCCACGTTTGGTAAGTAACGAATAATATCATTTAACATATTGCTGACTTGTGGCAATCCAAGCACTGTCGCAGCAGGAATGAGGAAGAGGATGATAGTTACCCACTTCAAGAACTCACCTGCGATTTCAGCAATATTGGTTGTCATGTTTGCTTCACGCAATGTTTTTGCAAGGTGAAGGTCGTCAAACGCGCGCTGTACACGAGCCGCTTCAAGAATGCGGACTACGATCCACTTTACCAAGCTGGCCACGAGTACGCCAATAACAATAATTACAATAGCACCGAGTAAATCGGGTAGATACGTTACAATTCTATCCCATCCATCACGAAGCGCATCGACAGTTGTTGTCGACCAATCCTGAATAGTCATTGAAAGCTCCTTTCAGTAGCCGCTTATTGGCGGTACATTCATAAATAGGTATTTCTACTAGGTTTGTGAGAAGCCCTAGTTGGCTTTTCGACCTTACCTGGATCATATACCTTCTCTTTCTCCCCTGTCAACTGGTATAAATGCACAAACGACGGACGTCTAAGAAGATTATTTTTAGAGAATTAGAATAGTCTCTGTGTAAATCTAAAAAGAGGC
>DASWYB010000085.1:0-6147 GCA_036405195.1 Patescibacteria group bacterium | reverse complement strand
GTTTTTATATAGAAGTGTTCTCTCAACCATCCTCTGAAGATGCATCCACAGAGAAAATAATTGTCGTAAGGCAAGAAATATAGTATAGTTTACAATATGCGCTTCAAAGGAGTACAAGGAGATGAATCGGGGACATTTGATTCAGTGGTGTAACCGAAGGCACATTAAACACATAACGTACCGACGGACGGTGACCCAAGGTGTATGGATTCTCGTGATAGGTGGGAACGTCCGGCTCTACTTCGACCGGACAAAGTGGAGACTGTGCTCATGCCTCTACGCCGAGGATTACCCGGAAGGCAGTGAGTGCCTAATCAAGCCGGAGTTCGGCATCATCTGCGGCTACGAGGCGTATGGTGAGCATGACTTTGGCCGGCCTGAGCAGGCCACGGCGTTCGCTCGTACATACCTCATCCCTCTCGATAGCCATCCAGCATACTCCTGTACTCACGGGAGTTAGAGAGAATGAGCAAAAAAGGGGAAAGAACGAAACCAACCGTGATGGATCATATTTCTCAGATCGCTATCCTCGGAGGAGCAATCGGGATGATGTTCATCACCAGCGGCCACTGGATCGGGTTCGTCCTGAGCCTCGTCACCCAACCCTTCTGGTTTTACACCAGTTGGAGAAATCGGCAATGGGGAGTCTTTACGGGTAGCGTGATTTACACAATTGCGTTTCTCGTGGGACTCTCCCGTGCCCTACATAAGTAAGCCGCCCGTTAGGGCTTAGCCTAACCGTCACGCTTGTTGCCATCCGGCAGCTCGTGCGACGGTTTTTCTTTTTATACGCCAATATATTGACAAAGTATATTTTTTGTAGTATATTTTTCTCGTTTACCTCACCAAGGAGTAGTCATGTCGCTTTCAGAAGTCCCGAACGTAACAGCACAGCAGATCATGGGTGGCAACATCGGTATCATGAATGCCATCATGCATCTCACCCGGCTGCCAAAATTCAAAGCAGCCGGGGAAGCCACGACTCTCAAGCTGCTCGTCCTCGCGACGAGCGACGATCCTGCCACCCCTCTCACCGGTCCGGACCTCTGGGACCGGCTCAAAGAGCTCTTCCCTCTCGAGGGGGGAGGTTGGGATATCAACCAGCTCGTCCAGGCAATGGAACAGTGTCTGGATGACGAGACGACGTAGTCATTTGCCGTCTCGCCCTAAAATGCAAAGGCCTGCCCCTTCCGGGGCAGGCACTTTTTGTTTATCAGGGATAGAGCTGGTTGGTTAGTACCAGCGAATATGACGGGATTCCCGGAGGGTTTGGAGTACCGTCTGATCTTCCACAATCGCTGACTCAATGATCTGCGCGAAGCGTAAGCCTGCCCGCGCGAGGAGAAAGAGAACCAACGAAGGTTTGAGAAAGACGAAGACCAACTCCGCCGCATTTACGCCTTGGGGCTTGATGCCCACAAAGCCTTTTAGCCAGTCGATACCAGCCGTTCCCGCCATCTTAACCCCCGTGACAATAAGGTCAAGAAGAATGAGGGGCAACTCTGTAATAAAGATCACAGCCATCCAATATGCAGCGATCACCAACACTCCCTGGCCAAATATCCGCAGGGCTCGCTGCGACATACAGATACAAACCAAGCCCAGCAGCAAGGCTACCGCCCCTACACCGAACACCCACGAAGGCATGATTTTTCTCCACAGCCGTGCGGCTGCATACTGTTTTAAGGCGCCCTTATCCTATCATGAAAACTTAAAATAATCAATACTTAAAAGAACATTCCCCAGAGTGTTGCAATACCTGCAATGTACATAATAATAGTAATAAACCACCCAAGAATATTACTAACCGGGCCATTTTTCCATTCACCCATAATCTTGTGGTTATTAGCAACGAGAAGTATGAGCGTTAAGAGAACAGGAGCCACGAGGCCATTAATAACAGCCGAGTAAATAAGGGCCTTAATGGGGTGGATTCCCAAAAAGTTAATCAACAGGCCGATTCCCATCGAAAGTATAATTACGCCATAAAAGCCATACGCCCGTTTGAGCTGTTTATCGAGACCATGATTGAGCGAAAATGCCTCAGAAAAAGCGTACGACGCCGAGCCGGCCAAGACGGGAATCGCGAGCATACCCGTACCCACAATTCCGATAGCAAAGAGTAAGAACGCGAAATCCCCTGCAAGTGGACGCAAGGCTTGGGCAGCATCTGCCGCAGTATCAATAGTAATTCCCTTTGGCATGAGGACAGTACCCGCCACAGCAATAATAAAGAACATGACAATATTAGAGAAAACCATTCCGGTGGTAACGTCTTTACGCATCAAACTGATTTCTTTAGCGTTCGTGCCGGCGAGTGAAGTAAGCGTTTTCCGCCCATATTCCTCTCGTTGCTGTTCAATAACCTGCGAAGCCTGCCAGTAAAACAGGTAAGGCGAAATAGTTGTCCCAACAATCGCGGTCATCATAAAGATACCGTCCTTGGTAAATATGAAGTGCGGCTGAACCGTATGACGTATCACCTCGGCCCAATCAGCACGGATAAGAAAGGCGGTGATGATATACGCAAAAAGAACAAGCGTCAGATATTTCAGAAACTTCTCATACCGAGAATAAGGCATGCTAATTTGCAAAATAAGAGAAAGGAGCGTGAAGAAAACAGCCAACACAGTAAATGGCAACCCAGGAAACACAAGCCGAGTCGATGCGGCCATAGCGGCTATATTTGCCCCAATGTTGAGGGTATTCGCCGCAAAGAGCATCAGAACCGTACTTCGTACGATACGTTTTGAATAGTGCTGCTTGAGCACCCCCGATATTCCGCGACCAGTAACATGAGCAATTCTCCCACACATTTCTTGGGCGACAACCATAAAAGGTATCAGATAGAGAGACATCCAAAGAAAGGAGAACCCAAAAATGGCTCCTGCCTGTGAGTAGGTAGCAATACCAGAAGGGTCGTCGTCAGAGGCACCAGTAGTTAAGCCTGGGCCCAGTTCACCCCAATATTTCTTCGCGATACGGATCGGTTTTTTGTAACGGGGAGAATTGGCAACTGCCACAAAATCATCTACGGCACGTGCGGGAGATTCAACCACCTTTTTAACAAGATCGTCCATGAGAGCCCTCCTGGGAGAAAACAATTCTGTATTCCCAGTGTAGTATGGTGGACACTAGGTGTCTAGAGAGCCGATTCTTGCATGCTCGCAGGTGTTGCTGGTAACCCGGTAAGCATGTCTGATCGTAGCAGATCACACAGGCTCTCGCCTTTATTAAAGGACTGCTTGTGCGGCGTATGAATAAAGTTTAATGAAGTTATTTCGGCATAAATATTTCGGATCAGCTCCCGTAGCTCATCTTTTTCTTGCTTTGTTATTTCGAAGACTTCGGTTGTAAACTTTTTCTGATCATCAATAAACGAGAGAGCACACTCCCCGATCGTATAGGGGAAAAACGGATCGGATTCTGCTAATACCGCATAGAAGACTAACTGACGCTTGTAATCTCCGTCACTGGAGGCCGTATTACCCTCGATTTCATTACGTGACTTTACGCGACCAGTTTTATAATCGATCACCCGGACGTGCTTTGAACCTTTGATTGGTTCTATCTTGTCAATTTTGCCGGTGATAGGAATCCTGCCATCCAGAAGTACGCCGTGAGGAGTAAAACTGTATTCGGTCGCTAAAGGAGGAACCCAACCCAGCGCAAACTCCTGATAGTAAGCCGTGAGCACATCTTCCCCGAGTCGCTGATATCGATTTACTTCGTCCTGCGTTAAACCTTCCTTCACAAGTGTTTCGGTAAAGACCGATAAAATGCTGGCCAAACCAAAATCATGAGCCCCCGTCTTGCTCCAGTTTCCCCACATCTCAAGAGCTTTATGGATGGCCGTTCCATAAGCCTGAAACGCCTCCCGGACTCCAGGAATGCAGTAGACATCTTTATAGAGGTATTCCAAAGGACACGTTAAAAATGTATTGAGCCCTGTGGGGGTAATAGATTGCTTGGTAACAATATCTCGTAAATAGGCCTTACTCGTCTCTTCTACAAAGTGGGTTTGGATTGGTGAAAAGAACGCCGTTATAGGCATAAGGTTGGTGGCAACAGGAGCAGCAGTAGTCACGGAGTTCAACTCGGTCAGAAATTGGCAGGGAAGAAGTTTTTTGTTGGCCGCATCGAGTTCTGAATACGATAAGAAAACAGCTTTTTTGGCACGAGTTAGTGCAACATAAAAGAGGCGCCGTTCTTCTTGGATCGCTTGCTCATCCGACTCTTGGTGATGTGGGACAATCCCTTCCGGGAGAGAAATGAGTTCGCTTTTACGGCCGTTACTCCATAGCCCATCATAAAAATGCGGCACAAAGACATATTCAAACTCTAAGCCTTTCGACTTATGAGAAGTCATCAGTCGAATTGCGTCGTCACTGCGCTCTGAAAGAGGAGAAGGAATCAGAGCTAAGTTATACGTCTGGCGAATTTCCAAACGTTCAAACAGGTCATCAAGCGTGGCAAAGTTAACCGATGTCATAATACTTTTTATTTCATCGAAGAAACAGCGGACCCGATGTAAGCGATCCATATGATCGTGTTGTTGCATGACATGAGCCAAAAATCCTGAATCTAAAAAGACATGCTCAACCGTATCTCCCAAGTTATGCTGCAACGAATAGCGATGCCACGCTTCCACTTTATGCTTTAACGTCTGGAAACACGACCAGTCGTTGATAGGGACATCGGTTTCCGGGCAGTCCCCGGCAAGTAATTTGGTCCACGTCGTCCGTTGTTGCTTTCGCCATCGTCCCAGGGTGATCAGATCCCGAGTTTCAATCCCACTATATGGCGCGTGCAATAACCGAAAGAGCGCCATCTCATTATCAGGGTTATGCGTTAATTCTAGGATGTTTAATAGCTGTCTTACATCAGGATCCTTGAGAACATTGTTGCCTGCCTCTAAGTGAAACGGAATGCCTTGGCGTGCAAGTAAATCCGTAAAAGAAGCCGCTTCGCTATTCTCACGATAAATAACGGAAATCTCAGAAGCTTTGACCCCTTGCGCTAGTAATGCCTTTATTCCCTGCACCACCCCCAAAGCTTCTTTGTCGGCCGTAGTATAAGGAGTAAAAATAACTTTTGCCTCACTAAATTGGGCCGTAAGCTCACTGTGAATGGAAGGTATAACTTTGGTTAACTGCTCGGTATTGCTCGAAATTAAAGTATGCGCATTATCTAAAATAGGTTGGCCACTACGATAGTTTTGACGCAAACTAATTAACGTTGCGTCAGGATACCACTCCAAAAAGTTGAGCAGGTTTGCCATCGATGCGCCCTGAAAACGATAAATCGACTGCTTATCATCCCCTACCACAAACAGGTTGGGAGATTCAAAGTAATCACATAGGGAACGCACCAAGGTATTTTGGGCGTTATTCGTATCTTGGTATTCATCCACTAAGATGTACTGAAACTGCTCTTGGTACTGCGCTTTTAAACTTGGATTTTCTTGGAAGCTTTTAATCACAAAAAGAATCATGTCTTCGTAATCGTATAAGCCACGCTCGGTAATTTCTGCTTCATAGCGTTCGTAAATATCAGCCAGGGCAGCACTGCGCTCGAGGCGTTCTATTTTATCTTTTACAGATTGCTTTAAGCCACCTTTATTTTTACCCGACTTACTAATGGATTCGTCGCTCGTTTCTAACGTCGTGATTTCTTCGCGGCAGAGCGTCCGCAAACGATCAGGCGACACGCCTTCATTTTTTAGGCTCTTAATTGAATGAATAATCGGCTTTACATAAAAATAGGGGGCACGAATAGGACGCAAACGTTCGTTATTGACTTCATCAATCAGCCGGATGATTAGTTTAAGCTGCGTGATATCGTCGATCGGGTCAAGAGAATGGCTCTTATAAAATTCTGCACCAGCATCGTTGATGACCCGGTTAGCAAAACTGTGGAAGGTATAAATACCGACTCCGTAGGCAGTAACGCCAATTAACGAAACTAAGCGCTCACGCATCGCCACAACCCCGCTTTCCGTGAAGGTAAGGGCTAATATGTTGCGGGGATGGACATCGGTTTGCTGCAAAATTTCGGCAATTCGAAAAGCGAGCACTTGCGTCTTACCGGTTCCCGGTCCGGCAAGCACCATCACCGGACCGTCGATCGTCTCAACGGCTTGAAGCT
>DASWYB010000084.1:0-10979 GCA_036405195.1 Patescibacteria group bacterium | reverse complement strand
GCCAAAATGAAGAAAATAGAATATAATATGCGCATCTGTGTTAGTTAAGGAGTGGGGGAGATGGAGTACCTTGTCTGGCTCAGATCGAGCCTTGTAGGGCTCGGGGTTGGCTTGTTGCTGACTATGGGAGTACTTTTTGCTGTCTCCCTGTTAGTGACTCTTAACGCGAAAAAAGAGTACCTTGGACGAGCGCAAAAGTTCTTGCAAATTACACTTGCAGGAGTCTTTATAAGCCTCGCTTTTCTGGTAATCGTCGTGAGCGCCCAGGCGGGCGCAGGGAGATAGAGATGGAAGGGATTGTTAGTTACCCACAGTGGTTTGCGTTCTGGGCCTTCGTTGGTACCGGTGGCGCACTTTGCTTCGCCGGTTGGATACTGGTGGGGCTGACCCAGCTTACACTTTCCTGCAGCCGGTTGGGTAGTGCGGGTTCTCCGCCAACCAAAAGCCAGTGGATACTCCGGGTGGCTCTGCTGCTGTTCTGTGTTGGTCTGGCGATCAACTCCTGGAGCAACCTGCGGCATTTTCAGTCACAGAACAAGACGGTCCGCAGTCGCGGACCGTCGTTTCTTTTTTTACAGGGTATTTTCTAGTATAATAGGCAAGTATGAAATTTAATTTACTTAAAACAGATACAAAAACTCGCGCTCGACGTGGAGAATTACATTTAGCCCATGGCGTCGTTCAAACGCCTATTTTTATGCCGGTGGGAACCGTGGGGAGCGTAAAGGCGGTCTCGAACGAAGACTTAGATGCGCTTGGGGCACAAATTATTTTAGGCAATACCTATCACTTACACCTCCGGCCAACGAGCGAATTTATTAAAGACCATTTTGATTCTTTGCATAATTTTATGGGTTGGAAGAAGCCTATTTTGACTGACAGTGGTGGTTACCAAGTATTTAGCCTGGGATTACGGGCAGAAGCTCGAGGAGAAGGTCCTCAGCTTGTCAAAATCACCGAAGAAGGCGCTACTTTTTATTCTCACATTGATGGGAGCAAGCATCTTTTTACACCTGAACGAGTAATTGATATTCAGAGAAACTTAGGGTCAGATATTATGATGCCGCTTGATGCCTGTCCGGACGGAAATGCGGATCATATGGCTATTAAGAAAGCTATGGAGCAAACGCATCGCTGGGCACAGCGGGGGATTGAATACTGGAATAAAGTAAAAGGGGAGAGCCTGCAAAATTATTTTGGAATTGTACAAGGTGGACCGTTTGCGGACTTGCGAAAAGAATCCGCGCAGTTTATTTCAAGCCTGCCATTTGATGGTATTGCTATTGGTGGGGTGGCAAATGGGGGAGAGAGCAAGGACAAAATGACCGAAGCGGTAGAGTACGCAGTTCCCTATATTCCTCATGATAAACCTCGTTACCTGATGGGCGTGGGCGAGCCGATTGATATGATTAAAGCCGTATCGCAAGGTATCGACATGTTTGACTGTGTCTTACCAACTCGTCTAGGGCGACACGGCGTTGCATGGGTGGGCGACGAGAAGCGAGGATTTGATTCGCTCGATATTGCAAAATCTATCTATAAAACTGATAAAAACGTTTTGGATGAAATCTGCGATTGTCCGGCTTGTCGCAATGGTTATTCTCGTGCCTATATTCATCATTTGTTAAAAGAAAAAGAAATTTTAGGTATCCGTTTATTGACGCTTCATAACCTGAGGCATGTTTTAAGTCTGTTTGAGCGCATGCGGCAGAGTCTTGAAGAAGGCCGATTTTCGGAACAATTTAAAAGTTACATCGCCGAATAAAAAAAGAACGCCCAGATGTCTGGGCGTTCTTTTTTTATTCGAGTGTGCTACCATGAAATTATGGATTTTACGACGTTGGATGGGGCACAAAGCGCACCTCTGCCTACTGCAGAGGTGCCAGTAAGCGTTACACCAGAGGTTTCGCTACAGGCGACCTCTGTTGAGGATGGGGCAATAAACGTACCCGAGGCAAATCTTCAAGCTCCATTGACGGTTGAAGGAACGGGCGCATCCATACCTTCGACAGAGCAAGCTCCAAATAACGCTGTGTTGCTAGGGCAGCCCGCAGGACAAAATGTAGGTGTGCCAACACCGCCTTCAATGGGAGCTGTAGACGGTGTATTGCCTCCCACGACAAGTCGTCCGGAGTTACAAAGCGGAGGAGTCGGCTCGGAAAAAGTTTTTACTACCGAAACTGCTCCTGCGGCTCCTTCCGAACCGCTTCCTCTTTCTAGTCCGCCAGTAATAACGCCGCCGCAGCCGGCGCCTATAATGGCTGTTGCTCCCGTTCCTCCGATTGCTCAGATGCAGCCGCAGCCAACCCCTCCTCGTCGTCTGGCCCCTGATACACTCATCCGAGATATTTTATCGCCTCGAC
The DNA here is from genome assembly GCA_036405195.1 of Patescibacteria group bacterium. Classification (GTDB taxonomy): domain Bacteria; phylum Patescibacteriota; class UBA1384; order 2-12-FULL-50-11; family DASWYB01; genus DASWYB01. Next base: position 8,616 of record DASWYB010000084.1, on the reverse strand, counting down.
CAAAAGAACAACTTGATGATCTACTTTTTCGACTTGAGTTAGCCGTTATGTCACAAAGCGAGCAGGTTTAAATGATGTTTCTCCCTCTTATTATTACCATTGGACTTGGCGTTCTCGGCTATTGGGGATGGCAAGTCATGTCACGTCGATGGCGTTTGACCCGAGCCGTACGACGGGCTAAGGATTTTGTTTTGCTTGAGGTTTTGGTTCCTAAAGAGATAAATAAGGCTGAAAACGAAACTCCGCCGCAGCTAAAAGAGCTCATTTCCGTCATGGAGCAATTTTTAACAAATCTTTCTGGTTACTACACGCCGGGGTTAAAAGGTTTGGGTGGAAATCAACCGGTTTTTAGTCTGGAAATTGTTGCCCGCCATAGTGAGATCCGGTTTTTTATTGGGACACCCGCTGAATATGAATCGGCGATTGAAAAACAAATTCTTGGCTATTATCCGGAAGCCCAGGTTGAACGAAGTAAATCATTCCGCATTATGGAAAAAGGCTACGCAATGGCTGCTGGCCAATTAAAACTTATGCGTAAATTTATTTTTCCTATCCAAACCTATATGGATGTAGAGAGCGACCCGCTCCAATCGATCACAACTTCTCTATCAAAGATGGGGCCTGATTCTCGGTCTCTGATACAAATCTTAATTCAGCCCACTGACAATGCCTGGCGTAATCAGTCCGATATGGCAATTCGAAAAATTCAGGAGGGGAAAGATGTCTCGATGGTGTCGGGACCTTGGTGGGTTAAATTATTGCATAACTCAGGTAAAGCCGTGACTGAGAATACGGCGCCGAAAGATCCCACGAAACCATATATTGCCTTATCTCCTGCACAACAGGAGATGCAAAAACTTCTTCAGTCAAAAGGATCGAAACTCGGTTTTTCGACTCATATTAATATTGTAGCCGTCGCACCTGAAACCGGAGAAGCTCAATTTCAGCTTGCTAATATTCTGGCCGCTTTTTCGCAATATAATACCGCGCAAGGAAACGGGTTTAAGGCGAAGCGTATTAAGCAAATGCGAGATTTTCTGATTCATGTCATGTTACGGACTCCAGAAAAACGAGGAATGATCCTTAATACAACAGAAATAGCTTCGCTTTTCCATATGCCGAACTATTCAATTGATACACCTGGAATTGTATGGTTATTGGCTAAATTTGCCGCCGCTCCGCCAAATACGCCAACCGAAGGAATTCTTCTAGGGGAGAACGTATTCCGTGGGCAGCGTAAAAATATTTATCTCAAGCCAGAAGATCGTATGCGTCATGTCTATGCTGTTGGTCAGACGGGAACAGGTAAAACAACATTATTCGAGAATATGATTCTACAAGATATTCGCGAGGGGAAGGGGGTATGTTATATCGATCCCCATGGGGCTGCGATTGAGAATATTTTGTCGCGTATCCCACGAGAACGGGCAAAAGATGTAATTCTTTTTGACCCTGGTAATATGGATCGCCCTATGGGGCTTAACTTACTCGAATGGCATCGGCCTGAAGAGAAGGACTTTTTGATTAACGAGTTTATTTTAATGTTCTATAAACTTTTTGATCCTAATAGAACAGGAATGGTCGGGCCGCAGTTTGAACACTGGGCGCGTAATGCTGCCTTAACGATTATGTCCGATCCGGAGGGAGGAACTTTAATCGAGATTCCTCGCTTATTTACGGACGATAAATTTCGCGAGCGAATTTTATCTTATGTACAGGATCCGGTGGTATTACGATTCTGGAATGAACAAATGGCGAAGACGGCTGATTTTCATAAGTCGGAAATGTTTAACTACTTTATTTCTAAGTTTGGTCGTTTTATGACCAATGAGCTCATGCGTAATATTATTGGTCAGCCAAAATCCGCCTTTGACGTTCGTGAAGCAATGGACTCAGGTAAAATTCTGCTGGTTAACTTATCGAAGGGGAAAATTGGCGACATTAACGCTCAGATGCTTGGTATGATTCTTGTCGCAAAAATTAATTCAGCCACGCTTGCTCGACAAGATATGCTAGCACAAGGGCAACAGCCGCGTGACTTTTACCTCTATGTTGATGAATTTCAAAACCTAGCTACCGACACGTTTGGAACAATCCTTTCCGAAGCCCGAAAATATCGTTTGAGCTTGAATATAACGCATCAATATATTGCCCAGTTACCAGAAGATGTTCGTAATGCGGTTTTTGGCAATGTGGGAACTGTTGTTGCATTTCGCGTTGGGGTGGAAGATGCAAAGTTTTTAGTCAGTCAGTTTACGCCAGCTTTCTCTGAGGGGGATTTGATGAACATTGATCGCTATAACGCGTATGTTCGTTATCTTGTCGATAATGCGCCGATTCGTCCGTTTAGTATCCGCACAATGAAAGATGATTCACCGACTGACCCTCAGCTTCGTAACGCAATCGTTGAACTTTCTAATTTAAGTTACGGCCGAAATAGACAAGAAGTGGATCAACAAATTCGTAACCGGGCACAACTAGCCGAAGGGGTCGGTGTGGCAGAAGCTGTTACAACATCAACCGGAAAAAAATCATCATGACATTCCATCACAGATCCTTGAAAAATATGTCTTTAAAGAGTAGAATAGAGGCCATTCTATGACAATGATAATTCTGATTGCTTCATTAGTTCTGTTTATTTTTCTAGGTGTTATCGCCATTGTCTCTTACATGCGCGATATTGAAGACACGAATAAAAAAATAGCATTAGCCGAGAAACGACACTATACGCTCATTAAGATCGCCGTACCAAAGCAAAACACAAAATCACCCTTTGCGGCCGAACAAATGTTCTCAGCGCTGCACGGTATCTATAGAAAGAGCGAAGTCGACCAAGAGCACTTTAGCTTTGAAATTGCCGCGACCAGCACCTCGATTAACTTTTACATGCTTCTTCCAACGCATCTACGCGATTTTATTGAAGGCCAGGTTTATTCTCAATATCCAACGGTAGAAATCGAATCGGTCTCGGATTACTCGAACGTTTCTTTAGAGGATAAGGCTATTGCCGGAGCCGAAATTAAACTCACTAAGGCAGATGTCTTTCCAATTCGGACTTTCGCTAACTTCGACGTTGATCCGCTCGCCGGTATTACCGGCGTGTTGAGCAAAATTAACGAAGGTGAAGTTATGAGTATTCAGGCAGTACTCAGTCCTATTAGTGATGCCTGGCAAAAAGATGGATTAGACTACGTCAAGAAAATTAAGGAGGGGAAGAGTGTTGCGCCGCCACCTCCGCTTCATAAAGAGCTTCAAAAACAGGGAGCTACCTTCCTGAAAGAAATTGGTACAGGCGTCATTAAAGGCGTCGCTGGTACGGCTGCTGAGGCAAAAAAAGAAGAGAAAAAAGAAGTTAAACTTTCGGGCCCAGAAGAGGCTGGTTTGAAAGGGATTGAAGCCAAAGTTGTCAAACTGGGGTATGCGATGACTATTCGTGTCCTCTCTATCGCGAATAATGAGATACTCGCTCAAACACGAGTTGAATCGGTTTTAGGGGCGTTCAAGCAATTTAACCTCACAAACCTCAATGGATTTGATCTTGGTGAAATTACGACCGATGCGTCATTCCTACGGACATTCCGCACCCGCAGTCTTGGCAGCAAACCGTTTCGTATGAATGTCGAAGAAATTGCATCGGTATTTCACTTGCCGGATGCTTCGGTTGAAACTCCTAATATTGCATGGGCCGGAAGTAAAAAAGGGGAGCCGCCTCAGAACTTACCAATTGACGGGGAAGTTCCTGCTGCAGAACTTACCACTTTTGGTATGACCAGTTTCCGTAACCGGAAGATTAAGTTTGGGATTAAACAAATCGACCGTTTGCTCCACTTTTACATTATTGGAAAGACTGGTACGGGTAAGTCAACTTTGATTGAGAATATGATTTACGACGACATCAAAGAGGGAAGAGGCGTAGCGGTTGTTGATCCGCACGGTGAGCTTATTGATCACATCTTAGACTTTATCCCAGAGGAACGGGTTAAAGATGTTGTGTACTTTAACCCAGCCGATACTGACCATCCTTTAGCTTTTAACCTTCTTGAAGATATTGAAAATGCCGATATGCGTGGCATTATTGCCTCGGGTTTAATGAGTATTTTTACCAAACTGTGGGCCGGAGTCTGGAGTGCTCGAATGGAATATATCCTTCGGAACTCGATTCTGGCCGTCCTAGAAGTTCCGAATGCGACACTCTTGAGTATCATGCGTGTCTTAAATGACCCCGTATATCGTAAATACGTGATGTCTCACGTGACAGACCCTGTGGTTCGTGACTTCTTTATTAACGAATACGACAAATACGATGCAAAGTTTCGCCAAGAAGCAATTGCGCCAATTCAGAACAAGGTCGGGCAATTCCTTTCATCCTCTACGATCCGTAATATTGTCGGCCAGCCGAAATCGACTTTTAACTTACTCGAGGTTATGGATTCGGGTAAAATCTTCTTGGTTAACCTATCGATTGGACGGATTGGAGAAGACAGCTCAAAGCTTTTGGGTTCAATGCTGATTACGAAATTGCAATTGGCGGCAATGAGCCGAGCGAAGAAGCTGGCTACCGAACGACGAGAATTCTTTCTCTACGTAGATGAGTTCCAAAACTTCGCGACTGACTCTTTTGCCACTATTCTGTCAGAGGCGCGCAAGTATAAGCTTGGGTTAATTCTCGCGAATCAGTACATTGCCCAAATTCCCGAACTGGTGGCCGATGCGATCTTTGGTAACGTTGGGAGTATGGTTTCGTTCCGGGTTGGGCCAACTGACGCCGATAAACTTGTCAAAGAGTTTGTGCCTGTTTTTGATGCCAATGATCTTATCAACCTGCCGAACCGAAATATTTATACCAAAATGGCTATTGATGGGGTGACCTCACGTCCGTTCTCGGCTCATACTTTGCCTCCTCGCGGATTAGCTACCGATAATAAAGAAAAGATTATCGAACTGTCCCGTCAGACGTACTCGCGTCGGCGTGATGATGTTGAGCGAGAAATTAACGACCTCGCCCAGGCCGACTACCGGCCGGAGAGTGAAAAAGAGTATGACGATTTTCGTCAGTACCCCTATATCCTGGGAAGCACACTCTATAAAGAATTCTCGGCCAAGGGTGGTCAACGCTGGTATTTTGGTCAGCCACCAGAATTTGCGATTGAGGAACTGGATGCAGCGGGAGTCCCAATTCCTGAGGAAATGCGGGCCGCGGCGCAGTTAGTTGGAAAAGAACCTAAGAAGGAATCAGACACACCGCCGACTGCTCCAGCTAGTGTTGAGGCTGAAACTCCAAAAACTATAACACCGGTTGAGAAAGTCTCTGCGCACGATGTCGTTCCATATAAAGAGCCTGAGATACTCCCCGCTGTTATGAATGATCCAGAGCCACAGATGAGTGTTGTACAGCCTGACTCTCCAGTTTCGGTCGTCCCGCAGGAATCGCCTCATCCCACATCAGAAAATAGCGAAATAAAGAAGAAGCGAAAACGGAAGCGCAAAAAGAAAAATAACGGAAACGGTGGTGAGGGGCAGGCACTCGTAAGTTCTCACGAGCATGTCCCTTCCATGCCTTCGTCTGATCCAGCCCAGGAAATATCCTATGAAGATCCTGATCATGGTATGGCAACCTCATTACCAGAAAGTGAATATGCCGCAGTTTCTGAGCCTGAGGTTTATGAGAGCTACGAAGAACAGAGCCCAATTGAGTATCCTGCGGAAGTTATTGCTGAAGAGGTGTATCACTATCCTCAAGAATCATACGCTCCTATACCTCAAGATGAGTCTATGGCTGCTTCTACGCCTTATCAACAGGTTGAGCCCAGTGGGGCAGGGGAGTGGCCGACAGAAGAAGGGGGAGTGACTCTCCTTACCGAAGGAACAGAGTATCGAGATGTACCAGAAAGTGAGCCATCGGCGGTTCAGCGGCCGCAAGAGAGTGGTTGGATGCCTCTGGATGAATTGTAGGCCCTCTCTTTTCTACCCTCTTATATGAAATATTGTGCGACGCTATAAAATGCGTCGCACATAGTGTTTTAAATGATTTTTCTTTAGTCTGAAAGTTTTTTGTGCTGTCACAAAAGAGGGAAGTAAAAAGGCAAAAAATAATCCTAAATTTAGCCTCTAAGCCAGTAAACAACAATTAGCCGTACTGGATGAAATCTGGCTTATTACGTCGCAAAATAAACATTGTGCGACGCTATGTTTTTGTCTGGTGAACACTTTCGCACGTGTCGAGCGGATAAATCCGGGCTTCTTTTTCCTCTCCCCCACTCTCTTCGCCTGCACGCCCGCTCTTTTTCTTTCGATGAGTTATTGATAGTGTTTATGTATGGTTAAGAAATTATTTTACAGTCTTCTGGGTGTGAGTCTCATTCTTTTTATTTTTGGCGGGTTTTATCTCTGGCAATATTTCTCTCACGTTCGGGCGGATTATGATCTCCTCTCTCGGGATCGTGGAAGTGAATTAATTGGTTGGGGTATGGTACTACTTATTATTGCGTATGGCGTACTTATCGGTATGTTTTATCACCATCGTGAGAAGGCATATAAGTGGTGGCTGATTTTATTATCGCCGTTTATGTTTTATTCTGTGATTACTCTAGGCATGTTGCTTTTTCGCTGATGCTAGAGCCATCCAACAGGTTTAAAGGCTCTAGAATCGATTTTAAGCGCCGATTTTATATTGGACGACTAATCTATCGCCCGATGTGAAATATCAATGGTGGTCGACGACGAAGGTTACGCTTTTTGGGTTTTGCGAGCTGATTGTCGACGAAGGCTTGGAAGTTGGTAGTCTTTGATACGCAGATACAAGGCATTTCCACTTCGCTGGAAGAATCCTCGAACTTTCGGTCCGGCGGTTTGCCACCAATCGAGTAACGGTGTTGCCACGAAAATAGATGAATAGGTCCCAACGGCAATACCCACAAGGAGGGTTAGCGTAAACTCGCGAATACTCTCACCGCCGAGTAATACGATGGCTAAGAGCACCAGAATAACCGTGAGAGAGGTATTAAGAGAGCGGGTCATTGTTTGTGCGACACTCATATTAGCAATTTGAGAAAAAGTATTCGATGGATGGCGTTTGAGGTTCTCTCTCAGTCGGTCGAAAACAACGATGGTATCATGAACCGAGAAGCCCATCACGGTTAAGGCAGCCGTAACGAATTCTGCTCGCACCTCATAGCCTGCAAAGTGTCCCATAAGAGAGTAAAATCCAATAATAAACAATACATCATGGAGTAAGGCAATCACCGCAATCACGCCAAACTGCCAGGATGAGACGGGTTTTGGTACTCCTCTAAACGAGTAAGCGAGGTACAAAATGATAGCGGCCGATGCAACAATAATTGCCATAAGGGCTTTGCGAGTCACATCTCTTCCTACCTGTGGGTCAATTGTTTCAAAGCTCAATTCTTTCACCACTGGGTTTGTTTCTTCAAGGCGTCGCACAATATTTCTGTGAGTGTCTTCAGATAATGTTTGCGACTTTACATACAGACGGATGTCATCCGAAGTTTTTACATCCGACTGAAGTTGGATCTCGCCTACTTTTTCTTCAGTGAAGATCTTTTCTACCTGCTCTCTCCCCTGCTCTAAAGATGTTGTTTGATATTCGGATAAACTCCCGCCTTTAAAGTCGATGCCAAGTTGGAGTTTCCACACGAACAAACTCACAATACCAGGTATAAGGAGTAGAGCGGAAATCCACAACCAAATTTTCTTTTTTTCCATCATTGTGACCATCGTTGCATCCTTGTTGCTCGTTTTCTAAGACTACGCTCCCCTTTTACGTTTTCTCGGGTATCTTTATCGCCACTGGGAAGTAATCGAGTTCCGACAATGAGGTATAAGAGGGTTCGAGAGACGGTAATCGCGGTAAAGAGGGAGACGAGAATTCCAATAATAAGTGTAAGGGAGAATCCTTTAATAAGACTGAAGATCCAAAATTATAAAGGATTAACGCTGTCATCACGGAAGATGCGTTAGAGTCTCGGATACTCGACCAGGCACGGGAAAATCCTTCTTCTATTGCCCGACGGAGTGACTTTCCTTCGCGCAATTCTTCTTTCAAGCGTTCAAAGATAAGGATATTCGCGTCAACGGCCATACCGATGGAGAGTATGAAGCCTGTGATTCCGGCAAGGGTTAAGGTTACCGGTATGAGTTTAAAGATCGCAAGGCTAAAAATAGTATATAGCAAGAGTGACAAGACCGCTACGAACCCGAGTAGTCGATAATAAAGAATCATGAAGCCAGCGACAAGAATTAATCCTACCGCTCCGGCGACGAGGCTTCGCTGAATAGATTCCTGGCCGAGTGTGGCACCAATGATGCGTTGTTCTTTAAGGTTTAGGGGAACAGGAAGTGCACCAGCGTTTAAGAGCCGCACCGTCTCTTGGGCTTCAGGGAGCGCAAATGACCCGCTAATTTGGGCCTGTCCCCCAGAAATGGCTTGTTGCACGGTGGCAACTTGGAGTGGTGAGTCATCGAGAAAAATGGCAAGTGGTTTCCCGACATTTCGGCTGGTGATAGCATAAAATTTATCAGCACCTTCATCAGTAAAGACAAGATTGATGATTGGTTGCCGTGTGGTTTGATCAAAAACTACGGAGCTGCCATTTGGTT
>DASWYB010000083.1:0-10303 GCA_036405195.1 Patescibacteria group bacterium | reverse complement strand
CTTCCAGTTATATATTTTCGAGCGGAGGCAATAAAGCCGCTTTTAAGCTCTAAGCTTGACATATACGGTACTCTGGCGATTAATGAGTTTAGAGGAAAGAAAACTCCTCAGTTTATGATTAAAGGAGTGGCGTTACATAATGGCTAAAACACGTACGATGTATGTTTGTGATAATTGTGGAGAAGAATCAATTGCATGGCAAGGCCGATGTCCGGTTTGCCAAGAGTGGAATACGTTCAAAGAATTTAAGACAGAAGTGCGGGGCAGTGGAGGAAGTGGACGATCAAACACCTCTGGTCAAGCGCTCGATTTGAAACCGCTTAACACCCAGATCGAAACGGGGATCAAATCCAGAATCGAAACACGGTTACCGGAGTTCGACCGAGTGTTGGGTGGGGGTATTGTCCCAGGGAGTGTGGTGCTCTTAGGCGGTGAACCAGGTATCGGTAAGTCGACTCTTCTTTTGCAAGTTGCACAGTATGTGGCTGATTCTCATACAGTAATCTATTTTTCGGGTGAAGAGTCGGAGTCTCAAGTTGCTGGAAGGGCTAAACGACTAGGGCTGAATCCAACATTCCTCTTTGCCAATGAAACCCGGCTTGGAACGATCCAGCAGACCTTAACGCAACTCAAGCCAACATTAGTTATTATTGACTCCATCCAAACGCTCTATGACGATGCCTTTCCGAGTACTCCGGGTAGTTTGGTTCAGGTTCGAGAGTGTTCACTCCGTTTGCAAGAATTTGCGAAAGCTAACGGCATTAGCATCATTTTAGTTGGACATATTACGAAAGAAGGGACGGTGGCCGGACCTAAAACGCTTGAGCATATGGTTGATGTGGTTTTATACCTGGAAGGTGAGCCACGGAGTGAAATGCGTATCCTCCGAAGTATGAAGAACCGATTTGGGGCCACCTATGAGGTCGGGCTCTTTGAGCTGGGCGAAAAAGGAATGTCGAGCATTGCTGATCCATCATCACTTTTTATTGAAGACCACACGGGAGAAGTTCCTGGAACTGCTCTAACGGCCGTATTGGAAGGTGTGCGCCCGATTTTGGTTGAAGTTCAAGCATTGGTTGTGCCGACCGCCTTCGGTTACCCAAAGCGAACGAGTTCAGGAGTCGATTTGCAGCGGCTTCATATTTTACTGGCAATTTTAGAAAGTCGGACCGGTGCCTCTTTTTCTTCAGCGGATGTCTTCTTAAACGTAGTGGGTGGTTACCGTATTAGCGACCGAGCAGCCGACTTAGCGATATGTATGGCTTTGCTATCGGCCGCATCAGGGGTTGCATTACCGGCCAAGCAGGTGTTTTATGGGGAAGTAGGATTGACTGGAGAGGTCCGTCGTGTGGGACAAATGGAACGCCGTGTAACCGAAGTTACTCGGCTTGGTTATTTGGCTTCTCCGGCCTTTAAGTCGGTCCGCGATATTGGCAATGAATTTGGTGTCTTAAAGATGAGACGGCGAAAGGCAAATACTGATGATTGAGTCGCAACAAGATCTTTTGTTTCTTTCTATCGCCCTGGCTGTTGCCGTGTGCGCGTACTTTATTTTTCGACGGTTACTTCATGTCTCTTTTCCTTATTTCTTCCTCGGCTTAGTCGGCTTAATCACGGGGCTTATTATTGGCTCTTTGGTTAGTGGACTCTTAGATGGCCTGCCGGGTAATTTTGGCCGATGGCTTCCTATTATTGTGAATGTTATTATCGCCGTTGGCATATTTGATCTGTTTCTGGCTCAAGCACAATCGGCGACCGACTTTCTGCGGGTCATTCTTAAACGTGATGAAAAAAGTAATAGCTTTGACGTCGTACTCGATACTTCGGTATTAATTGATGGGCGCATTGAGCAAATCGTAGAAACAGGGTTTATTCCTGGAACCCTTATAGTGCCACAAGTGGTATTACAAGAGCTTCAAAAGCTAGCTGATGCGCGTGACCCAATGAAACGGGCAAAAGGGAAGCGGGGGCTCAATATTTTAGCTTCTCTTCGTAATCAGCCACGGGTAAAGATTACGATTGTTCAAGAGCCGAAAGCCGAAGAAACAGTTGACGCTGAGCTTATCCGAATTTCGCAAAAACATAATGCCCACCTTTTAACCCTGGATTATAACTTGAACCAAATTGCGCATATCCGTGGAGTTCGGGTACTCAATATTAACGCTTTAGCGAGCGCACTGCGGCCGGTACTGTTGCCAGGTGAGTCGTTAATGGTGGCAATTATCCAGAAAGGCAAAGAACCTGGGCAAGGGTTAGGTTACCTTCCAGATGGCACCATGATCATTGTCGAAGGAGGCGATACATTGGTGGATCACGAGGTGGAATGCGAAGTCGTGCGTATTTATCAGACTGTCAGTGGAAAGATCGTATTTGTGGCTCCTAAGGGTTCTAAGAAGGAGAAATCGCGTGCCAACCTCAAAGATTAGCCTTGATCACGCCAAGCCTGACAAGTTGTTTTATTTTGTGGCCAATGTTGTGGTGTATCGTAAATCTGACGGCCGCTGTTTGCTTTTAAAACGCTCCGAGAGAGAAAAAGTTCATCCCGGGAAATACGCTATCCCAGGAGGAAAACTCGAGTGGGCAAACTTAGATAGTACGAAAGCAACTCGTTTGAACGGTGATGTGATTGATTTTGATAATGCAGTTGAAGATCTAATTGCCCGGGAGGTTTTTGAAGAGGCGGGCATTACCGTCTCTTCACAGTTAACCTATCTCAGGAGTGTTGCATTCATCCGCCCTGATGGTGTTCCTGTAATTTTGGTTAAGTTTGCCGCCATGTATGAATCGGGAGATGTTAAACTAGAAGAAGGCGCTTTTAGTGACTTTGTGTGGGTGAACAGTGCTGAAGTAGTGAGTTATGCCTGCATTGACGGTATTCACGACGAAGTAAAACGTACAATCTCGTTGTTTACATCAAATAACGAGTAAAAGCAGATAAATCATTAAAGTAAGATTCTTGGAATGACTGAAGCGTTTCTTTATCACTACAGCGGAGTGACGGGATATTGCTTAGTAGAGCTACTTTCATTTCCGCTTTTGTCGGTTGTGATGATCGTTACGTAGTTTGTTATGCCGCTTACTAAGTTGTTTAATACAGTCGTTTGTGTGGTACTTTGATTGGCATTAACCGTTCCAACTTTTGACCCCTTTACTCCCGATGATTGGGATACGTAGAAGGTCACTGAGCTCAAATCAGAATCCGATGGGTTTGTCCAACTCACGGTGGCGTTCTTTGCGCCCGGAAGAAGCGTTACATTGGTTACATCGCCAGGAGCCGTGGTATCTTTGGAAACCGATATGGTAATAGAGTCAGTTCCCTGCGCCCCGTTACTGCCTGTTGCGGTTACTAAAATAGTGTGTGATCCGCTAGAGAGGCTAGAAGCATCGATCGTCGCAGTAAAAGGTTCTGCTGTGTCTTTTGACACGCTCTTGCCATCGACACTAAATTCTACAGTTCCATAGTCATTATTAGGAGGGAATATAACGTCAGCGGTAGCAGTAAATATTCCGCTAACTGTGGCATTTTCCGTCGGGGATGTGATGTCTACTTTCGGATTGGTAAAGGCTATATCGCATTTTTCTGTTGGCGGATCACTCACAAGGTTACTTGCTTTGGCCCAGCTTTGTACTGGAATTTCCCAAGCGGGGTTGTCTGGCCGTTCAGAGTGAACTTTTGTGAACACCTTTTCTTCTATTTCTTCGGCTGGAGTAGCATCGGTCGCCAGAAGACCATTGCTCTTGCAAACTTTTATAACCTGATGCACATCGTCATCCTTGGTGGGCAGTTGCCAGGGGGCAAAGAGGTCTTTAATAAGTTGGCCTGATGCAGGGGTTGGTTTTTTACCCGATAACATGTCGACCGTAATTTCGCTAATCGTATTTGGACGAGAGAATGGCTCATTAGGTTTTCCCGAGAGAACTTTGAGCATGAAGTCGTGCCAGATTGGAGCGGCGGCTGTGGAACCCCCTCCATGCTCCATTTCATCTCCATTATTGTTTCCAGCCCATACTCCAACAGAAATAGAAGGCGTATAGCCAACGGTAAGAGCATCTTTAAAGTCATTGGTGGTGCCAGTTTTGGAAGCGACTGCGTGGCCAGACACTGATAACAGATTCACGGCACTGCCAAATGTCGCTCGTTTTGCGTTCACGTCAGCCAGCATTTCGCTGACCTCGTAAGCGATTTCGGGCTTCAAGACCTGTTTACTGCTATCTTTCCATTCGTCGAGGACTTTTCCGCGGCTATCTTGAATTTTAATAATGGAAGTTAACGGATGCTTATCGCCGTTATTGGCAAATACACTGTACGCAGCGGTAAGATCAACGAGCTTTGTTTCACCGGCACCGAGTGCGAGAGCTAATCCCGCTCCTTTTTTGTCTCCATACGTAGTGATGCCTAAGTCGGTAGCTGTCTCAATAAAATCGTTCACGCCAGCCAAGCTAAGAGCCTTAACAGCAGGAATGTTGAGTGAGCTTCCTAAAGCACTTCGAAGGGTGAGGGGTCCGCGGAAGCGGCCATCAAAGTTATTTGGTTTGTAGCCGTTAAAGTCGGTGGGAACATCCCAGAATACTGATCCCGGGCTGTACTTATCTTTAAAAAGCGTGGCATAGACAAGGGGCTTAATGGAAGACCCAGGCTGACGCTGAGCCGTGGCGACATTAAAGTTACCTTCGTTATCACGATTGAAATAGTCGAGAGACCCAACCATAGCGAGGAGGTGTCCGCTGCGTGGATCTATCGCAACTAAGGAGGCGTTAGAAGCTTTTACGCGTGGCAGCGTCTTCGCACCTTGGTTTTTGACGGCGTCGTCAGCTTTCTCCTGGAGGTCTAAGTCAAGTGTAGTAGTAACACGAAGACCACCACGCTGAACCATTTCTTCACCGTATTTCTTAACGAGCTGTTCACGGATATACATAACAAAGTGCGGTGCAGGGAAATTATCGCGCTTTTGTGCAAAATCTTTTGCGACGAGTGGGGCTTCAGTTTTTGCCTTATCAGCTTCTTCGGAAGTAATGGCATTGGTTTTTACCATGTCGTCGAGGACTTTATTTTTCCGGGCCATAAGAAGGTTTAGGTTGTTGCCGTAAGGGGAATAGCGTGTCGGGGCCTGTGGAATGGCGGCAAGTGTCGCGGCTTCGGAGAGTGTTAAACCATCTTTAGCCGACTTCCCAAAATAAGCCTGGCTTGCCGCTTCGACGCCATAAATATTAGAGCCGTAAGGAATTTCATTTAAGTAAAGGGTCAGGATATCGTCTTTGGAGTAAATCGCTTCTAGCTCAATGGCCAAAATCAACTCTTTGATTTTGCGGGTCAAAGAAAATTGTGGGGAAAGAATGGCGTTTTTAATATATTGTTGCGTAATGGTACTTCCACCACCTTGGGTGCCGAGCCCGAGAGCGGCGCGTGCCAGGCCTTTAAAGTCGAAGCCATAGTGGTGATAGAAGTTTTTATCTTCAATTGCAATAGTGGCTTCTTTTATCACATCAGGGATCTCACTCGATTTGAGTAAGATTCGTCGCTCATCACCGGAGATATCGTAAATTTGCTTTCCATTGCGATCGTAGAGAATGGTTGATTCTTCGGCATTACGGTTACGAAGTTCGCCCGGGCGGGGGAGATCTTTAAAGTACCAAGCAAAAAGAAGCGCGCCACATACAAGTCCAGCAATTGCTAAAGCAATTGCCCAGCGAAAAATAAATCGCCACGTCAGCTTTTTGCGTAACTTTTTAATGGTTAGGTTGGATTGAATCTGCTTAACGTCGGGGACAGAAGGGATCTTTTTGGCAGAGCGCTTAACTTTTTTAAGAAATTTTTTGAACATAATTTTTATTACTTCTATTGTACTTACTCCGAGCGCCGATAGCAAGAATAGTGGTCTGTTGGCTCCGTAGACGAAGTCCCGTCCTTCAGAGTATAATTATACGGTAATGGATACACACTCTTATTCTCACTCTTCACTTCTCACTCGACGGGTTATTGAAGTTATCGACCGAGATCACATTGCCAAGCGTTTAACCGCCGGAGAAAAGTTACGCGTTAAACTTGGCATTGATACCAATAAACCCGATTTACATATTGGACATGCGATTCCTTTATGGAAGCTACGCGAATTTCAAGACGCAGGCCATACTGCGGTTTTAATTCTGGGCGATTACACGTCACAGCTCGGAGATCCCACCGACCGGAGCGAGGCACGTAAGACAATTTCTGAAGAAGAGACCAAAGCGAACGCGGCTAAATGTTTAGACCAGGTTTTTAAAATATTGGATTCGGATAAAACAGAAATTCGCTATAACTCTGAGTGGTTTGATACCTTTAACTTACGCGACACAATCAACCTCATGGGAGCTACTACTCTCAACCAACTTTTGGCTCACGAAACATTTGCCAACCGTTTGAGCGGTGGCACTCCTCTGTATACCCATGAAATACTCTATCCCTTACTCCAAGGATATGACTCGGTTATGGTAGAGGCAGATCTTGAGCTCGGTGGATTGGATCAAAAGTTTAATGTCTTGATGGGGCGCACTATACAAAGAGCGCACAATAAGCCGGAGCAAGATGTGATGCTCTTTGCATATCTTCCTGGTACTGATGGCCAGGCCAAGATGTCGAAGAGTTTAGGTAACACGGTTAATTTATCCGACACTCCCAACGACATGTTCGGTAAAGTAATGTCTATTCCTGATGATTTACTTGCTTCATACTTCGAACTTGCAACGTCACTGCCCGAGAAGGATATTGAAGTAACCCTTGCGCGGCTTAGCTCGGGTGAATTACACCCACGAGATGCAAAAGTAATTTTAGCGAAACAAATTGTATCGCAATACCACAACCAAGATGCCGCGGACAAAGCTGAGGAGCATTTTAATAAAGTGTTCCGCGATAAACAGACTCCCGAAGATATCGAGACTCTTATTTTGCCACAGGGTACTTATGACCTCGCGGACATTTTAGTGACACGTTCAACATTGATTTCAAGTAAAAGTGAGTTTCGCCGATTGGTGCAACAACGAGGGATTAAAGTTAATCAAAAACCGGTTGAAGATCTCGCCGCCACAATCGCCACCGAGCAGGGAGATGATATTATTATTCAAGTCGGGGCTCGTCGCTTTATTAAAGTGAACTGGAAAGTTGGCGCCAAATGATGCAGCAGCTTCGTGACGCACTCAAAACGGCAACCCGAACCGCGTACCCGCACATTGCGCTTCCTACCTATGAAGTTAGTCGACCGGATACTTCGGCACACGGTGATTTTTCGACGAACTTAGCCCTTATTTTCGCCCGGATGGTCAAAGAGAATCCGTATGATGTTGCTGAGAAGATTGTGGCTCATCTTCCTAAGTTAGAAATGGTAGAGAAAGTAGAAACGGTTCGCCCTGGGTTTATTAACTTTTATATGAAGCCAGCGTGTTTCCTTGATAAATTAACAGAGTTAGTTGAGCAAGGAATAACTATTACTCCTCAGAGTACTGAGCCTGAGCGTATTTTATTAGAATTCGGCCAGCCCAATACGCATAAGCTTCCGCATATTGGTCATCTGTTCTCTTACATCTATGGTGCAAGTTGTGCGAACTTATTAGAGGCGACTGGCGTGAACGTTCTTCGTTTGAACTACCAGGGAGATGTAGGGCCACATGTGGCAAAATGTCTATGGGCCTATCGTAAGAAGCAACAAGCCGACCCAGAATTACTCGAGGACAAAATAAGCTATCTCCAGCAATGCTACCAAGAAGGGGCACAGGCATATGAGGAAGATACAACCGCGAAAGCGGAAATTAATGCTTTAAATACGGAAATTTACGAGCATGATCCAGACGTCATGTCTGATTGGAAAAAAACTCGAGAATGGAGTGTTGCGTACTATAGAGACCACCTGCACAAAGTGCTCGGTATTTCTTACGATACGCTGTACTACGAAAGTGAAACAGGTCCGCTCGGGAAATCTCTCGTCAAAGAAAAAGTTGGCCTTGTATTCGAAGAGGATCAAGGGGCAGTCGTTTTTCGTGGAGAACAGTTTGGATTGCATACTCGAGTATTTTTGAGTAGCGCCGGTAATCCCACGTATGAGGCTAAAGAGATTGGATTGTTCGCCTGTAAAAAACGGGATTACTATCCTTTTGATCGTGCCGTTATCACGACTGCTGTTGAACAAAATGAATACTGGCAGGTCGTTAAAAAAGCGGCTGAAATGGTGTTTCCTGATTTAGAGGGCAAGATCAAACATATCGGGTATGGCATGATTAATCTTACGAGTGGCAAAATGTCTTCCCGAACAGGAAACATTCTTTCGGCTTTTGGATTGATTGATTTGGTTCGTGATACGGTAAAAGAAAAGGTGGCTGCTCGGGATACCTATACACAAGAAGAGATTTCAACAATAACGCACGAAGTAACTTTAGGGGCGATTCGCTATTCGTTCTTAAAAACGTCTCCTGGTAAAAATATCGCGTTTGATTTGGATACTAGTATTGCATTTGAAGGAAACTCGGGGCCTTACTTACAATACACCTATGCTCGTTGTCAGAGTGTATTGCGCAAGGCAGAGGTAGAAGCAAGTGTAAGTGACGCGATTGATCCTAATGACGAAGAGTTAGCTGTCCTACGTTGGCTTTCTCGATATGATGAAGTTGTACACGCTGCTGCTGAGAGCTATGCCCCACATCTTGTCGCAAATTACTTATTTGAGCTGGCTCAGAAATACAGTTATTTCTATAATCAGCATCACATTTTGACAGAGGACCAAGGGCAAACTCAATTCCGTTTAGCCATTACAAAAGTGGTAGGAGAAACGCTTAAACACGGTCTCCACCTTCTCGGTATTGAAACTCTCGAAAAGATCTAACTAAAAAGCAGCTAGTAGGTAGCTGCTTTTTACGAGCTAAAAGGAATTGTCTTTATTTCTTTTTTAGTTGTGGTGCAGATAAATTCTTTATCGGTTGCATCACAATCAGTGTAGGTGTCATTTTTGGGAAGTTTGTACTGCTGACGATATGCGCCGTCGGTGCTGATTTCTAAAATGCGTTGCCCGTTTGTATCAAGGAGGTAAAGAGAGCCTTCTTTGCGTGTGGAAATTAAACGGTTAATAGCAGTAGGTAAAAACGCATCGGGAACACCGTAGAGTTTCACAGGAGTTTTGGCGGTGTTTGCAGCAATGCGTACGAGTTGTTTTCCTTCTTCGAGAGCATAAAATGCAAAGCCGTTATTTAAAATATTGGTGATTGTTTTGGTAGAGTCGTTGTTGGCATAAGGAATGACTCGATATGCCGAGTCCTTAGGAATTGCTTTGCTCATGGTATCGCCAACTAGGTAAAGGTTCGATTCAAAACTGGCAATGTGTTTGGCGTCTGGCCAAGGAGCAGAATCACTACGAGTGAGGGGCGTCAGTTGGTCGGTGACGGTGACAATAGACAGAAGAGCGGGAACCGTATCGCTGGTTTTTCCGTAAAGGGCGAGTTTTTGCAAGTTTTCATAGGGTACGGCTTCAGTCAGTGCGAATCCTGTCGGAAGAGTTGTGAGAGGTGTAAGTTCGGTCGCGGTATATTTATAAAGTGTGTTCTCGTGGGTAAGGATGTAAGTGCCGTTTGCGGTTGTTGTCACTTGTTTGCTTGCAGTCGGGAGACTTTGGGCTGATTGTGTTTGTGAGAGTTGGGTCGTTTTTGTAAGCGTGTCGATTTTTTCGCTCGTACGTGCTGCAAGGCTGCGGCTTGTCTCGGTCTGGTTCTTGTCACTGATCTGGGCCAAAAAATCTTGGCTGGCAAGGAACTCGGCAATCGCTGTTGTTTTGTCATCGCTCACTAAAGCGGTTTCTGCTTTGCGCGCTGACTCTTGCGCTTGTGTAATGAGAGAGTCTCTCTCAGCGATGGCTTGTGAGGTATCTGGGGTATGTTTAAGAACGGTGTTAACTACTTTTATCGTAAGTCCAAGTACTGCAAGGCAGCCAAGCAGAAGATAGAGGGTTCGGGGTTGCGTCCGTTTCCAAATGTTCACCTGGCTTGTTACAAGCGGTGGGCGTGTTTGGTAAAGCTCTGTCTCTGCCTCTTCGATTTCTTCAACGTGAGGAGATACGGATGTTTTTCCTTGCCAATAGGTATGGACACGAAAATCGCCTTCTTCCGTACTGTTGTGCACGGGACTGGTGATTTCTACAGGGGACTTTATCTTGGTTGATTCTTCGGTGACGACGGATGTTTCCTCGGGTTCTAAGGATCCAGTTTCAAAAGAGGCGACTTGCTTTGCGGGGCGGGATTTCGTCACGGTTTCGCCCACAACTTTGAGCCCATTCATTAAAAATGACGTGTG
>DASWYB010000082.1:0-3384 GCA_036405195.1 Patescibacteria group bacterium | reverse complement strand
CGCTGATCAAATCATCTACCAGATACTGAGGGTGCTCCACTTCCTCTTCTATTACGTGGCACTCCCTCTGGTCGGGGCCTTCGCACTCGGGCTGATCTGGCCCAGCATCCATTTCTGGCCAAGCGCAGTAGGCGTGGCCTTCCTCATTTTCATCCTCAGGAAGGCGACTCAGCGCTAATTCCTCGCCAGAACGTGTCAAGAGAGCCGGTTGTTACCCGTGCGGTATCGTCGGCTCTCTTTCCTTTATATTTATATAATCCTAACTAAAGGTTATACTGTTCTGCCTGATAGAGATAGACATCTTGAGCATTAGAATCAGGCGAGAGAACAAGTACCTCGGAATTCCCAAAATGAAACATGTGCAGCACGTCCTGCCAGTCCAGGTTATAAAAGGCACAATATATCATTTTGCCAATATCTCCATGGCTGACCAATAAAATATTTCCATCCGTATGTTTACCTCTGATTTCTTCCAGAATCTCCTTTGCGCGGACAATGAGATCCGGAAACGTCTCCGCTCCTTCGGGAGATAAGAAGTAGGTAATTGTGCTGGTCTTAATTATATCGGGTGAACACAGGGCAACAATTTCACTTTGTGGCTTTCCGGTCATAATTCCAAAGTCACGCTCAATGAGTAACTCCATAGGTTCGGGTTTTTCAGCCCCAACCGCGTCAGCAATAATCTCAGCCGTCTTATAAGCTCGCTGAAGAGGCGAAGCGTATATTTTATCAAAATGAATCCCCGAAGCCTGTAGCTCCCCCGCTACCAAGCCAGCTTGTTCTAAACCTTTCTCTGTCAACGGCATATCACGCCGTCCGTTAAGTATCCCTTGAATATTATCTTGATCTTGACCGTGTCGAGCGAGGTAAATATGTAACATGTTCTGAGTATAGCAAATATTTTTACGATTCGTTCGGCTTTCCTTCTGACTTATACCCCAGAAGAAACACCACTCCCGCTAAAAAGAGCGTTCCCGCTGAGACAACCAAAGGAGCAAAGTAAACCCACTGGGCCGCAACAATCCCGCCTAAGATTGGCGGAATCGACTGCGCGAGACCTTGCACGCTTGTATTAATTCCTAGTACTTCACCCTGGTTTTCGGCCTTGGCAGACTTACTCACGAGCGAGGTGATATTAGCCATCGAGAGGGATACGAAGGCGGAATAAAACGGAAAAATAAGCAACAAGCACCACCAAACATGGGTGAGCACGTACAGAAGAGGGAAAACGGATGCCGCAATCAAACTTACACGAAGCAGTTGCCTTTCACTAAATCGAGTTGCCATTAAGCGCGGTACAAAGGCTTGCGTCAACACCACCATCATTCCCGTGTAGAAAAAGAAATTACCGAGCTTTGATTGATCAAATCCAAAGCGATGAACCAGGAAAACAGAAGCAAATGCAGTATAAAAGGCAAAACCGGCGCCAAATAAAAAGCTTGTTGTAAAAAGAGTTCGTAAATTTGGCAGCGAAAATGCTCGAACAATATTAGCAAACGACTTATTGATCTTGAGTGTGGCTTGATTGTTCTTCGTTTTGAGGGTTTCTACAAAGAAGGCTTGAACAGAAAGAACATTAAGAAAACTTAAGATAGCAGCAAACCAAAACGGTGTGGCTGAATTAAACCAGTTCACAACTGACGGATCAGACAACTTGCCACCGACCAGTGGCCCTAACGTAATACCAACTCCGATTGAGGCTCCCATATATCCAAATACTTTTGAACGATGTTGAGGCTCGGTGATATCAGCTAAGGAGGCTTGTGCGACGGTCACATTTGCACCGGTAATACCATCGAGAATACGAGAGAAAAATAAAAGTGGGATATTAGCAGTGAAAATACCGAGTGCAAATAAAATATAGGAGAACATGGTTCCTACAAGCGCAATACTAAGTACAGGTTTTCTCCCATACCGATCTGATAACTGCCCAAGCACAGGTGCTGCTAAAAACTGAGCCAAAGGATACGAGGCCACTAAAAGTCCAAAAAGAATATAGCCTGAATCCGACGAGTAGTTTGACAGTAGATAATGAGGCGAGCTAGGTTCCGTAAAGAGAAGTGGACCAATCGGAATTAAAATAGCAAAACCAATGTAATCTAATATTAATGTCAGAATAACAATCGGAAGCTGATGACGTGTTGCTCTTTCAGAAACAGAATTCATATGGGTATATGATACCAAAAAAACAGCCATAAAGCTGCTTAATTGGTTTCAGACTATTAACGAATCTACTTTCTTTTTCTCGAAACATTCATCATATTTAATCTGAGTTTAGATAGGCTATAGCGAGATCCGTTACTTTTCTTCCACGTGGGGTGCGTTGGAGAAATCCGATTTGTAATAAATATGGTTCGTAGACATCTTCTAATGTGGCCCGTTCGATGGCAGTGGCAGCTGCAATTGTTTCTACACCAACAGGACCACCATCGAACTGCTCAATAATAGTTTTTAGAATACGGCGATCAATTGCGTCGAGACCTTTATCGTCTATCCCTAAATCGTGCAAGGCTTCTTGCACGTCCCGCAAACGAATAAGGCCATCGCCATGGACCGTAGCGTAGTCTCTCACGCGTTTTACGAGTCGATTGGCAACTCGGGGCGTACCGCGAGACCGAATGGCTAAGGCATGGGCAGCAGCGTCTTCTATGTCCACATCCAGTAAACTCGCCGTCCGCGTAATAATATGCGTTAGCTCTCGCTCCGTGTAATATTCAAGGTGGTAGTGCAACCCAAAGCGATCCCGTAAAGGAGACGACAGACTGCCTGGCCGGGTTGTCGCCCCCACGAGCGTAAAACGAGGCAACTGAATGCGCATGGTGCGAGCACCTGCCCCTTTGCCCAGGACTAAGTCTAGGGCATAGTCTTCCATCACCGGGTAGAGCATCTCTTCAATATTTCGGTTAAGGCGGTGAATCTCATCGATAAAGAGTACCTCGCCTGGTTGCAAGCTCGCTATAATCGAAGCCAGATCGCCACTTCGTTCTAGAGCCGGACCAGAGGTAATACGAAACGGAACTTGAAGTTCGGAGGCAATAATTCCCGCCAGGGTAGTCTTTCCTAAACCGGGAGGTCCGGCAAAGAGAATATGCTCTGCCGGTTCATCCCGTTGTTTCGCTGCTTGTAACGTAAGAGTGAGACTTTTTTTAATTGCCTCTTGACCGACGTAATCGTCCAGGATCCGAGGGCGTAGCGCGGTATCCAGAGAAGGAGTCGGTGACCCGGATTCTTCTACGCCTGCTGGTACATCTGATTCATCGTCGTAGGTAGAAATTGCCATGGGTCGGTTAGTTCGTGAGGTGGCCGTACATGGTGTAGAGGCCATTACCGTGGTCTATTACGCGGTAGTACCCATAACCACCGGGCATATAGCCATTATACTGC
>DASWYB010000081.1:0-3375 GCA_036405195.1 Patescibacteria group bacterium | reverse complement strand
TGTGGCGGAATCTATCCCCTGGGATGACGGAACCTTTGATTCAGTTGTGATGGCCGACGTGCTCGAGCACTGTGCTAATGATCGTGACAGCCTGCAGGAAGTTTTCCGGATTCTTAAAGAAAATGGTCGGGCAGTCATTACTGTACCGGCGTACGCTTGGTTGTGGAGTGGACACGATACTGCAAATCATCACTATCGACGTTACAGCAAACAAGAGTTACAGCAAAAACTTCTAGCTTCGGGTTTCGTTATCGAAAAAATCACCTATTATAATACGTTTCTTTTTCCGTTCGTTGTTTTGACTCGAGGTCTCAAAAAAGTGTTGCGTCGAACTGGTAGTGATTTGACCATGCCGCCAGCGATTATAAATAAGTTCCTAGCTGCAGTTTTTGATTCAGAAAAAGTAATACTATCACGGGGTGGTGTATTCCCGTTCGGTGTCTCTCTTTTGTGTGTGGTGAGACGTCCCATGACGAATAAGGTTTAAATAGATCAGACCGAGGGGATTAATTCTGATGGCCCAATCCTGGAGGTGGCTGTATTATTTTTCTTGGCTATCGAGTGCCTGAGTTATTAAAGCTGAGGCAATAGTAAGCGCTTTAATTCTGCGTATGAGTAATGTGTGTTGAGAAGTACCGGGTTTTAGTTTGGGCTGTACTTTCTCACACTTGCTAATTGTTGAGGCGATTGCTCGGAGAGCTTCTTCTAATTCTTCTTTGGTAAAATGATTCATACCTACTATTTCCTCTGTAGAGTTAATTTTCTCATAGTTATTATACACCGTTCCTCTTGAAAACACGCTTTACGCCCTTGTCGCACTATTATTCAATTTGAAAAGAAGAGGTGAGAAACCTCTTCTTTTCCGTATGTAGTAATTGCGTATACTGGCCTGAGTTTATACTCGGTAGTAATGCGCCTTCATAAATTCTTGCCACTCGCCTTTTTCATCTTGGCCATTTGAGGTGAGTGTACGGTGGTTTTCATCGATGAGTTCGATAACGTCGCGGTAAAGGGCTGTCTCGCCGTCTGTAATCATGCTTGGGCCTTCGCAGTTAAATGTCATCGTTTTTCCATCCGCACTGAGTTCTCCCGTATATTTCCAAAGATGGGATGATGCCGACATTACCATACAGCCTCGGTATTCTTTGAAAGAGACATCATAGCCGAGCGCAAAGTATGATTCCATTTTGGTCCCATCAGGCATAGTATCTGTACTTTCGGTAAATGCCCATAACCCTCCGAGGCTTTTAGTGCGTGCGGTTCCCTGAGTCTTGAGTTTTGTGCCCTCTGGCATGACCATCTCACTTTCAACTCTCCACTCTCCCACGAGCTTTTGGAGCCACTCGTGTTCTTTTATCGGTTTGGTTGCCATATCCATTGGCTCAGGTGTGTCGGTGCTCATAGTGTGGTCCTTTTGTTTGGAGGATAGTTACTATGACTGTAGCATAATTTATAAAATAATATCTATTGTGCCTAGGTGAAAAAGTTTTTTCATATGCACTTCTTTAAATTTGACGAAAAAACGCGTCTCCGGGTGGAGACGCGCAAGGGAAGGATACGCGAGAGAGGTGGGCTAGGTGATAAGTGGGAGCCGGATGAGGCAGCAGGTTCCGGAACCCTGTTCACTGTGGATTTCGAGTGTGCCGTTGACGGATTGGATGATCTGATCGGCAGTCCACAGACCGAGGCCGCACCCTCCTTCTGATAATCGAGTGGTAAAGAAAGATTCTCGACACTGGGTAAGGATCTCGGGAGACATACCGTGTCCAGTATCCGTGACGTGTATTTCTACGTAGTCAGGGAGGATGTCTCCTTTGAGGGTTACGCTACCAACCGGAGTGGCGTCCACACCGTTGAACGCCAAGTTGATCAAGGCGATACGCAGGAGCGGAGAGGGGAGAACGATACGTGCGGGTGACGCATCTACCGCTATATCGACCATATGTTGCTTGAACTCGGCACGATGTGCTGCAAGTGCGCGAACATATTCCAGAAGATCAGCGAGATTAACCATTTCATTGGCCGACCTCCTGGTATTATCCTCTGGTCCCCCATGAAAGTCGGCATTAATAAGTCGAACTAACTGGGCAAGAACTGCCAAGTCTCCTTTCATACATCCGATCCGTCTCTTGACTTCCTCGGGTAAATCTGGGGCTTCGAGGATGAGAGAGCACTGCATCGTTGGACGGCTGAGCAGGTTATTGATCTGGTTTATAATCCCAGAGGTGATTGATGCAAGGTGGATAAAAGGTGCCTGAGCTTGAAGTAGCAACCGTGCCTTTACGAGCTCTTCAACTGCTTCTTCATACGTGACGGGAAGATTACCCTTGGACAAATCTGGTTGGCACATGGCAGCTCTCGCAGGGAAAAGAGCCATATTGGCTAAACTAAGTATATCTCTCATGCCTTAAAAAAATATTAAATAGACGAAGGTGGAGAGTAGTTATCCAGAAATTCGCCCGTGGTATGGTGCGTCTCTCTTGCTCGAGTTATTGATGCTTCAATGGGGTGAAGGAGAGCGAGAAGTGGATCGGGATAGTGTATGGCAGGGTTATTTTTGAGAGCAGTTCGTGCTCTGGAGAGGTGGTAGGAAATAAGGTTGCAGATACGGAGGAGCTCCTCCTGCCAAAATAAATCTTCAAGTTTGGGCAAAAGTTTCAGTATAGACCTAGGGTGGTTTTTTATTGGTAGCGTTACGAGAGCCTGGCGTAAAAGTTGTGTCGTTACGGCCGTGAGGTGGCCAGCCTTTAGATCGTCTTGCCAGTCATGGGCATCGTCGTTAAGTTGGCGCGCAATAATATAGTGACGAAAAAAGGTTTCAGTTTGTTTTATTTCGGGTCTTTTTCTTGTGTAGTCTGCGTGATAGAGTACGCCGAGCACTCCGAGAGCATGTCCGAGTGAACGTTCGGCAAGCTGAGAAAGGTCTTGGTAGTTGGGTAGCTTTCCCCCAATCTCTTCCAAAGAAAGGAGCGGAGATGTACGGCAGTGAGTTGTTTCCCACGCATTGGCCGCCTCTAATTGGTCAAGAATCTGAGAAACGTGTCGGTGGAACTCGGGGTTATCTGGTAGGGCTTGCCGTAATAGGTTGACCGTTTCGCGTAAAGCTACATTTGCCACAGGTAGGGCAGTTTTGTCCCCTTCTCCGTCGAGGAAGTCATCGTATATAGTGTAGGCAATCCAGCCAAATAAAGAAGCTTGGCCCAATGTAACGAAAAAAGAGTTGTGCGTGTTATCTGTTTTATGGTTTAAACATTCATAAAATAGTTTTGGTAAAAGACGAATCGACTGATCAGTATCTTTGCGACAAATGCGATGAATCCATTCAATGCTTTTTTCTGTGAGGGGTGAAGAAAGGCGATTCGCACGCGCATAGGC
>DASWYB010000080.1:0-8027 GCA_036405195.1 Patescibacteria group bacterium | reverse complement strand
GGTAGATGAAATTCCAGCTGATTTTCCAGAGTCATTAAAACGTTTAGTCGACAAAGGTCGTCAATTTGGTTTTGTGACCTACCAGGAAATCTTACAGTCGTTTCCCACTATCGAAGACGATATTATTTTGCTTGACCGCCTTTATGAGCTGTTAGCATCCCGTGGTATTGAAGTTCGCGAATCGAAATCCCTCCTTCAATTGCCTAATTCGGAACCAAACAAAAAAGATGTCAAAGACGATGAACTCGGTGATATCTCCGACGACTCAGTCCGTATGTATCTTCGAGAAATCGGCCATTATCCTCTCTTGTCGGGCGATGAGGAAGTGTCTTTGGCGAAACGCATTATGAAGGGCGACACCAACGCCAAGATGCGCCTCGCTCAGGCTAACTTACGATTGGTTGTTTCGATTGCGAAGAAATACATTGGCCGTGGTTTAAGCCTTCTGGATTTGATCCAAGAGGGTAACATGGGTCTCATGCGTGCTGTCGAAAAGTTCGACTTCAATAAAGGATTCAAGTTCTCAACTTACGCCACCTGGTGGATTCGCCAGGCTATTACCCGTGCTATTGCCGACCAAGCTCGTACAATTCGTATTCCTGTTCACATGGTAGAAACTATTAACCGTCTTATCCGTGAGCAACGTCGCTTAGTGCAAGAGCTTGGCCGTGAACCATCGCCAGAAGAAATTGCTAAGGCAATGAAAATTCCGGTTGATAAGGTTGAACACATTATGAAGATTTCTCAGGAAACGGTCTCTCTCGAAGCTCCTGTAGGAGAAGAGGAAGATTCAGCTCTTGGAGACTTCATTCCGTCAACCGAACATGGTCCCGAAGAACAAGCTATCTACCAGTTGCTTCGCGATCACGTATCGGAATTCTTACAATACCTCTCTCCACGTGAACAAAAAATCCTCCGTATGCGTTTTGGCTTAGACGATGGCCGGACACATACGCTCGAAGAAGTGGGTGAAGAGTTTGGAGTTACCCGCGAACGTATTCGTCAAATCGAAGCCAAAGCATTGCAACGACTCAAGAAACACGAAGAGTCACATAAGTTACAAGATTATCTTAAATAGTTTTGGGTCGGTAACTATAAATAAAAACGCCCGGATGGGCGTTTTTTCTTTTAGGCTAAGTTGTTTCTTGTTTCGTCTTTACTTTCTCGTACAACAATAACACCTTTCATATCTTCCATAATAGAACAGTGATACGTGTTTACTCCAAGCGGAATGTCGTCAGGGATTTCCATTATAATCTCTTCTGTCGGTCCAATAATATCACTGTCAAATATCCCATCATCCGCCGTAACGGTGTGGTTTTCTCGGGATTCATTACGAATCGTAATAGTCTCCCCGCGTGTAACTCGTAGTTCCTGTGGTTCAAAACGGTGACGAGTAATAACAAGCATTTTTTCCATTTGGCTCCTTTGCAGCCTTACCATTACATATCTTAGTTAGGCGGGCAATATTCATTTTGCGCAGTATCTTCTTATGTTTGTGTCGGATCAGTCCGTAAATTGTATTTACAGGTGTGGATACAATTGGTAAAATATCTGTGTACCTAATAATACATTATTCCGGAGTAGCTCAGCGGCAGAGCAGGGGACTGTTAATCCCTTGGTCGTCGGTTCGAATCCGACCTCCGGAGCCAACGAAGTAGCGGCCGAAAGGCTGCTTTTTCGTATTCTTTTGTTATAGTGACATCATGAAAGAGAAAGATATTCTAATTCTCATCGAGCAGGACATATGGATGATGCGTATTCTTGAAATTACGCGTGATCTCAATTTACCAGATTGGTGGATTGGCGCGGGCTTTGTGCGCAATAAAGTTTGGGATCATTTGCATGGCTACGAAGAGAGAACGCCACTTGCTGATGTCGATGTTATCTATTTTGATCCCAGTAATCTGGACGAAGCCGTCGAAGACGCAATCCAAGACAAATTAAAGAAAATTGATTCCACAATCACCTGGTCTGTTACCAATCAAGCTCGGATGCATATTCCAAGCAACGAACCGCCCTATAAATCGAGTGAACATGCCCTATCGTTGTGGCCAGAAACACCAACAAGTGTTGCCGTTACACTGAATGACAAGGGTGGAGTTGCATTGATCGCCCCGCACGGCATACAAGATCTGGTGACGCTAACTGTGAATCCGACTCCGCATTGGCGAAAAAAGCCTGGAGATTACGAATCCCGTCTGGCCAAGAAAAAGTGGGACGAGAAATGGCCAAAGTTAATAATTAATCACTTAAGCTAATGTTTGAGTCCGGAGATGGTCTGCAGTTCGGAGCCAACGACTTTATAGGTAAAAATTGATTATCTAGCAGAGAGTTAGAACCAAAGAAGCATCCATACGGGTGCTTTTTTGGTATGGAGTGCTATGCTTAAGAGTAGAAGGACATATAATTTAACGAGAATATAAGAGGAAAAGAAATGACGATATCTTTCGATAAACTTTCGGAAATTCGTAAAAAACATTCGCACGAAAGGATTGTGTTAGGGAGTGGTGTTTTTGACCTGCTCCATTGGGGGCACATTCCGTATCTTAAAGCGCTAAAAAAGTACGGAGATATTGTTGTGGTAGGTGTGATGGATGATGCAGGGGTTCGACATAAGAAAGGGCTACAAAGGCCGGTCTTGGCGCAGGATCATCGAGTTTTGCTTGTTGACTCTATAAAAGGGGTTGATTACACGTTTGTTGCGCCCTTTGACCCAACGGATCTAGCCTATACGAAGATATTTCGTCACTTAAAGCCCGATGTCTTCTACACGACGAATCCACGCTGGGAAACATTTAAAGAGTTAGAAGATATCAATATTATTATTGGTGACCGATATGTACCTGGATATCCTGCTTCAACAACAGATATTATTAGTGAGATTATTAAGAAAAGTAGTGCTGAGTTCTAACGCTTTCTAGAACTCGGGGCCAGCAGAGAGCTCGCCTTAAAAGGCGGGTTTTTGTTTGGCTGTATGTTGGTGAAACGTAGAATTTTACTCCTTTCCTTGCTATTATTGCTGCATGTCTACATTACATCCCTGGATTAATTTCAACGGTAACGCTGAAGAAGCATTTACGTTTTATAAGTCTGTTTTTGCTACTGAGTTTACGAAGGTGGTTCGTTTCAAAGATATAGCAACTGATGAATTCCCCGTGGCCCCAAAAGAAGAAAATAAGATAATGTATATTGCGTTACCGATTGGTAATGGTTCTATGCTGATTGCCAATGATGTGCCGGAGGTTTTAGGGCGCGTAAACGAGCAGGAAAACCGGAGCAAAATATTGGTACGTACGGAGAGTAAAGAAGAAGCGGACAGATTATTTGATGGCCTTTCGGCCGGAGGAGACGTAGAAGGACCTATGGGAGATAGCCCATGGGGTTCCTATGCCGGAATGTTCCGGGACAAGTATGGCATTGAGTGGATCATTGAATTTTCTCCTGCTAAATAAAATAGCCTTCGCAATATTGTTTCACGTAGTGCATTAGTGCAAAGCAGTTTTTTATTTCATCTATCACATGGAGAGAGCGGCCGTAAGGCTGCTTTTTCCTTAAAGAGGAGTATAATTTATTTAATGAATAAACGATTTTTGTTATTACTTGACGGAATGACAGGAGCGGGTAAAACAACGACAACAAAGTTTTTAGCGGCGGAGTTACCTCGGACGGCCGTTATTGGTATGGATAAGGTGAAAAAGTTTGTTTCTGATTTTGAGCGGGGTGAACGAGATAACACGATTGCCCGCGAGGTTGTGTTTATCATGGCTCAGAAATATTTAGAACTAGGGTTGTCAGTGATTATTGATCAGCCGTTTTGGGATGCCGCCGATGTTCGGCGCTACGAGGACCTGGCTGCGAGCCAATCGATTCCCTGTTACAAGTTTCAACTCTTTGCATCTCCTCAAGTTGCTTACGCGCGAGTGATGGAACGTCAGAAAGAATGGGACGATAAAGTGCCGGAGGAACGAGTTAAAAGCAATATTGAGTACTTCAAGAAAAATGATGACTTAGGATTTACCTTGATAGATACATCACATTTAGAATCAGATATGGCCGCAAAAATGATTATGCGAGAGATTGGATAAATGGAACTTATTGATTATTTCGATTTTGAGGCGGTTGTATTAGAGAGAATTCAAGATAGTGATATCGATGAATCGGTTACGCTTATTAACCACGCCTATAAATACCAAGAACAATACAAAAATGAACCTCGTGTTAATCGGGAGACGTTAATCACTCAAGTTAAAAAGAGCAAATTTTATGTCGCAAAAAGTAATAATCACGTTATTGCGACTGTCTACATCCAGCCAAAAGGAGAGACTCTCAAGCTAGGGTTACTCGCGGTTCTCGATGCTTACCGTGGTAAAGGTCTTGCACCGGCGATTATAAAAGCGATTGAAGAGTACGGTCGAACGGGTGGTTTTAAGAGTTTAGCGCTCGACTATATGTCGATTGCTCCATGGCTGAAAAAGTATTATGAAAAGTACGGATTTAAAGAGACGGGTGAATTTGAAAATTGGGGAACAATAGACCTTATACATATGGAGAAGTCTTTATGTTAGGGTCAGATAGATTTAAGACTAAGGCGTAGAAAAGTAATATCCGTGAAAAACAGGTCAGGGTTTTTATAGTGAGTGAACAAAAAAACGTCCCGATACATTCGGGACGTTTTTTATGCTTAGCCGATGAGGCCGGCGAGGTGAAGTAACCAGAGAAACACACCAAGCGGGACGATAAAGAGCGCCCAGCCGAGGGATAGTCCGACCGGCGAGCCCCATTCATCCCATCTCTGTCTTCGTGGTTTAAACCAGATGTCTGGCTCTTCAAGCATTTTCTTCTTCGTAGCTTCATCGAAGGCTTTGTTGAATTCTTTGTTATCCATAATTCTCCAAAGATGTTGGTTGATTGACTATCCAGTTCGACCTCCCGTACAGGGACATAGATAGTTTGGGGCCCTTGATTTACGATCGGACTTCTTTTGATATATCCCAAGGGCAGGACAGAAGTATGAAAACCAATCAATAATTTCATAACATATCCAAGTATAAAAACAAATGCCAGATCAATTCGTGATTCGTAACTATTTTTATTGTGCTAAAATACACGCATGAACTACACGGGTGTTATTATCGAAGAAAGTCTTAGAGATAGCTCTTTACTTAAAGATTTTAAAATTACAGGTACTGAAATCGAAATTGTGAATGAAAACTTTAAAACGCCATGGCTAACGCAGTGGACACTCCATACGATTGAAATAGAGGAAGACGATATTGACCGGGTAGCAGATCAGATAAGTCGTTCGTTTGATCGAGATCACTCCGATTGGTATGCAGACTTCAAGAATGATGTCTCTCACTACATTATTTTTCCCAACAAGGTTTTTAAGGTTGATTGCGGCAACGTCGAGAATTACCGGCCAGCCGTAAAACATGGCTTCGATCTGGGCATTCCAATTTACCAACTTAACTTTAAACCTGAAATAGAAAAGTGGCAGTTTTAAAGAATCGACGTAATAAACTAAAATTGACATTATCACGGGTAATCCGGAAGACGAAGTCTGCTTTTTCTGAAGTAAGTGTTATATATGGAGAGTAGATAAATAATAAAAGGAGTCATATGAAAGGGTATAAAGCCAACATTGAGCAATTGACGCTTGAGAACGAAAACTTTCGTCAGGTGCTCTACACTGCGAAGCATGTACAACTTGTAGTAATGAACTTAAAGCCCGGTGAAGAAATTGGCTTAGAAGTTCACGACGTTGATCAATTCTTCCGGTTTGAAAAAGGGGAAGGAAAGGTTGTTATTGATGGTACGGAGCAAATGGTTTCGGACGGCGATGTCGTCATCGTGCCCTCCGGTGCTGAACACAATGTCGTAAACGCCTCTTCGTCTGAATCGCTTAAGCTGTATACACTCTATTGTCCGCCCCATCACCAAGATGGAACTGTGCACTCGACCAAAGAAGATGCACTCACGGACGACGAGCATTTTGACGGGACGACAACGGAGTCAGTACTGTGAAATTAAATTGGGTTCGACTTCTTGCCTGTGTAGTTGGTACAAACATTGTTGGTAATATTGGTTCACTTGCTACGTTTAGCCAAATTACGACATGGTATGCCACGCTCGAAAAACCTTGGTTTAATCCTCCGAATTGGTTGTTTGGCCCTGCGTGGACATTGCTTTTTACCCTGATGGGGATTTCTCTGTACCTAATTTTGTCTCACGCAGGTAAGCGAGAAATGAAAACAGCGGTCCTAGTTTTCAGCATCCAAATGGTACTAAATGTATTGTGGTCTTTTATCTTTTTTGGTTGGCATCAGCTTGGGATTGCGTTTGCTGAGATTGTTATACTTTGGGTTGCGATCTTGGTTACGATCATTAATTTCTCAAGGATCTCAAAGGTGGCAGCATGGATTCTCGTTCCGTACCTCGGCTGGGTAACATTCGCTTCTCTGCTTAACTTTGCAGTTTGGCAGCTCAGTCGCTAAGTTTTGTAAGCCGTGATGTGAATAGGACATGTTATTGAGGTGTCATCGGCGGTGTTTGTTGTGTAAGAAATGATTATACTGCTATGCTGCATATATGACACATCAAAATAAACTTATTGTTTGGGTAGCTGGTTCTGTTCTCTTACTGGCGGTGGTAATAGGCACCGTATTTTTTGTTCGTACAGGTTCCAGTCGCCCGGAAAGTACAACCGCTGATTCGAGCTTAAATACGGGTGACGAATCAAGCGATATGGCCTTGTCGTCATCTGCGAATAACGGTGATGAGTTTAAACGTCAGTATGGTAACACGTGCGACAAAAATGCTAATCCGACATTTACTCACTCGCCCCTCTCGGTAGATAAAATTGGTGGGATTGAACCGTTGGGAAGAGTGTCTGATGGTCACGTTACTCCCGTCGACCACGTATATGTCTCCCCCATTGATTCTACAGTTGCTGATAATACCTATGATGTTGTCATGCCAGCGGATGGTACTTTGGTTGATGTCGGTCGTATGCCGGATCAATATATCGGTGATCGGTCGGATGTCAAGCTGGCGCAGGACGATTTTCGTATGGTTATTTCGTTTAGCTGCCGTTACTATTCCATATTTATTCACGTTCATAAGTTAAGTGACACAGTTGCCGCTGCAGTTGGCACAATAAAACCCAATGAAACGAAACGTATTTCCTTGAAGTTAAAAGCCGGCGATGTGCTAGCTCATTTAGGAGGCAGCTCGTTTGACTGGACGATGGTTGATACACAAACCAACTTAACCGGATTTATTACCCCGTCTTACTATGAATCTGAACCATGGAAGATTCATACCATCGATCCGTTCAGCATGTATTCGGGTTCTCTTAAAACAAGCCTCGAGGCAAAGAGTCTCCGTACGGTTGCCCCATTTGGCGGTAAAATTGACTGGGATAAACAAGGTGCATTGATTGGTAACTGGTACAAAGAAGGTACCAAAGGATATCAAGGAGCTTCTCAGGATCGCTACTGGGACGGGCATTTAGCGATTGCGCCTCATAATATTGATCCGACCGGTGTGATTTATTCGGTGGGTAATTGGAACGGCAAAGCAGGACAGTATTTGGTGAAAGGTGACTTTAAGCCTGAAGAGATTACTGCTGAAAGTGGGATCGTTAAGATAGAATTAATGAATATTACGATGAAAAACCCAGATGGAAATCCATTTAGCGGTGGCGTCTTCAAACGTGGAATGATCCTTGATAAATCAAGTAGTCCGGTAGTTGGTGTTGTCTTACTTCAAGTGCAAGCTGGTGAAAAATTGAAGTTAGAACAATTCCCTGGAAAAACAGCAGCTCAAGTAAGTGGTTTTACCCCTGCTGCCGTCACATTTGAACGATAATAGTTAGCAACAAAGAGGAGCAATCTCAGCTCCTCTTTGTTAATAAAAAATGTGCTTCGTTGGTGGAGAAGAAGATCATTGTGGCTGATTTACAAGAAGCAGATCTTCCGAATAGGCACCGTTAAGGTGCTTTTTCGGTAATACCCGGTATAATC
>DASWYB010000079.1:0-2891 GCA_036405195.1 Patescibacteria group bacterium | reverse complement strand
CCTCTATAGTGGATTAGTAGTAATAATCCTGGGGATTACGATTACTGCCAGTTTGACGTTTACCAATGCAAGTTTACGCGATAAAAAACGGAGCGAAGTGGTGGCGAACGAACGGTTTGTCCGAGAGAAATCAGACTGGCTTTTTTCTGGACTAGAATCAAATGATGTTATTACTCCTCTTACCTCGGGTGGGACTTTGGATGCAACTCTCAGTAGTGGGCAACGTATACGTCTTCAGCTAACGGGAACGACACTTGAGTTAGTGCGGGATACCAACGGTGATGGCGCTATTACGGCAGCCGATACGAAGTCAGCGCTTACAAACCAGTATGTTACTGTCAGCGATCTTACGTTTGCCCGAGAAACGTGGAATGGTCAGCCTACTTTTGTTATGACGTGCCGTATGGCGAGTGAGAACTTTTCACTAAACTTTCAGAAAAGAGTGTACCTCCAATGACGCGTCCGCCCGGTTACGTTGCCCTCCTGACTGTTATTATGGTAACTGTTATTCTTACGCTCATTGGCGTGACCGCAGCGTTTCGTTCGCTCGGGTCGCGTCAGACTGAGTTGGTTGGATCTTTTAAGCAGCAAAGCAAATATGCGGCTGAAGGTTGTTTAGACCAAGCTCTGCTCAATCTTTCGCTCAATAACACCTATGCGGGGAATGAAACGATAACCTATCCTGAATCTGGTACTACGTGCAAGATTGAGCCGATTTATTTAGTTACCTCGCAGAAAATTCTTAAGGCCTCATCGCAAGTACGCGAAGCGTCGACTTACTTAGTTCTCACTGTCGACGCTGTTACGCTCGAGCGGATTTCTCTTCAAGAAGTGCGGGGGTTTTGATGGTTCTCCGCTGGGGATTTGTCGTACTCTTTTTCGCACTGTGGCAACCAACAGGGCTGGCGCAGGCAGCTGAAACAACCCTTACGCCCACGGCTGACACAACGGTAGTCTATTCCGCGCCGAGCCAATCTTTTGGCTCCGAGGCCGTAGTCTCGGCGCTCTATCAGGGAGGGACTGATCTGACAAATACCCCCGAAGAAGTGAAGGAAGGTCTCTTAAAATTTGACTTATCAAGCCTTCCGAAGGGACGAACTATCCAGTCGGCAAAACTTGTTCTTAAGGGGAGTGGCGCCTCAGTGACGGGGTATGGAGATATCCGCTTGCGCCGTATTCTTGAAACGTGGGATGAATCAACTACCTGGGCTACGCGACCCAAATATTCAGCTGAGAGTGAAGCCAATTTAGAAGTTGATCATAATGTCTTTCCCTCAGAAATAGATCTCACGGCACTTGTGCGGGGGTGGTATACAGGATCGTATGCAAATAATGGCGTCGTGATGCGAGCTTTTGGAGATGGTGATTATCGGACAGGTTTTTATTCAAGTGATGATGCTCACATATCTTCTAAAGAAGGCGGTAACCCTGCTCAGCTTATTATTCGTTACAGTGAGAGTGGGACGGTTTCAAGTACTTCATCTCCCCGTCCTTCCACAACGTCTACGCCTACCTCTTTAAGTGCGGGAACTTCGACCCCCACGCCAGTCACTACGGCGACAGTTACTGCTACAGCTGTTTCTACCCCCGCCTCCACAGCTACTCCCCTCTCGGAGTTTTTTCGCAAGCTATCACCGTGTATGCCAGAAATCTCTCGTTTAGAAATTTCTTTAGGCGGTGATAGTGCAACGGTTCACGCAATACTTACGCGCTCACTTCCTTTAAACGTGTACTTTTACACCTCATCTAAGGCTGGCCCAAATAAATTAGCAACAGATTATGAATCAAGCCAAGTAATAAAGAGCGCCGCCAGTGCGTCGCATAGCCTAGTTTTGCCAGGGCTTAATCCGGGAACAACCTACTACTTTACCTCCGTCGTTAATGGGAAGCAGGATTGTGAGCAAAGTTTTGCATTACTTACATTGACCGAAAAAGGTGCAGGTCCCTCACTTTTAAGTGGGTCAAGTCATGGCTTAAGTGCCGAGACAAAATCCTCTAACCCAGGACCGGGAATCGCCTCGCTGACTATTCTTGCGGCTCCCTTCCGCGTGGTTGGCCATTTGATCTTTGGAGATGCGGGCGCTTCTCCACTCATATGGGGTCCATTTCTCTTAGCGATTTTATTCTGGGGTACATTAACTCGAGGGGCTTTGCATCGTTTATCGCTTCTCATTAAATGGTGGCGGAATTTACCCAACTTACGATATGCTCTTACTCACCCTGTCAAAAAAGGATCGACTTGGGGTCGGGTTATGTCATCACTCACAATGCAGGGTATTAGCCGCGCTCGCATCTGGCTTCTGAACGGTAAAACGGGCGCAATTGTTGCTCAGACGTCGTCGGATGAACACGGATTCTTTGGTTTTTCTGCACCCGCTGGCAGTTACAAGGTGAAGGTTACTCATGGTGCGTATGCCTTTCCTTCCGCCATTATGCCATTTGGGTATCGTGGGGACCTCGTTCGGGTTGAGGGAGCTAATAAAGTCGTTCAGCTCGACTTACCAATGGATCCAGCAGAACTTACAGATCGTTCTTTTCAAAGAATGAAAGGATGGTTGGAAAGATTTGCCCTTCTTCGATTGCCCCTTTTGCTCATACTAACGGTTTTTCTTGGGCTTTCTTTCTTGGAAAGAACGACGACATTGCAGTTTTTGGCGGTCCTTCTCGTTGCCTATTTATGGTGGGAAGAGTGGAAAAATATCCACGACGCCAAAATTTTAGCTCGGCTGGTCGATGCTCAGAATAAAGCTGTTCCCTTTGCTTTGGTCCACTTTAAAAACAGCTATGGTCGAGTTTACTCTCGAAGTGTTACTGACAACCATGGTGAATTTCGGGCGATCGTTCCGGCTGGAGTGTATAGTTTGCACATTATAACGTTTCACCAGAACGAC
>DASWYB010000078.1:0-6490 GCA_036405195.1 Patescibacteria group bacterium | reverse complement strand
CGACATTCTCATGGGTTGCATGGATAAAGCTTTTGGCGGTACTGGGGGATACTTATGCGGTAATAAAAAGCTTATTAAGTACTTGCGAATAGCTTGTCGTTCTTCAATTTTATCTTCTGCTATCACGACTTCTATGGCAGGCGCGATGATCGAATCTGCAAAACAAATAAAAGCAGGGGTACACTTAAGAGAAGAATTACTTGAAAAGGCTACATATCTAAAAAATGAATTACTAAAAGCAGGATTAACGGTTTTATCCCGGGACGAAATACCAGCTATCGCTTTATATATTGGAGATGAAGAAAAAGGTATTAGGTTCGCCCGTATTCTTTATGAAAATAAAATACTCTGTCCTATAATTAGATGGCCAGCAGTGCCCGAAGGTCATACGCGATTTAGAATCATCGTAATGGTTAACCATACAAAAGAACAATTAGATCAATTTGTGGAAGCATGTAAAAAAGCTCAATCGTATATAAAATAGCATTAAACTGATTTTGCTTTATAATAATAGTAATGAACTTCCTTAATTACCTGACGTTAATCGCGTCAGTCGCGAGTTTTGGATTAGGACTACTAGTTATTACCCGGGGAAAGCGTCAACCGCTTTTCACTTCATTTTTTGTTTTTGCTTTAATCGACGCACTTTGGTCATATACTAACTTCCATTTTCTTGTCTTTCAACCAAGTATAATGATCTTTAGATCACAATACGCATTTGGAGGAGCCTTATTAATTAGCGCTATTATTTGGACGCTTTATTTCACAGAGCCTCAAAAAAAATCTACTAAAGTAAAAATCATCTCCTCTCTTGGACTGATCTTTTTTATCATTCCTTTTATAAACGGTTATATTATTGAATCTGTAAAACCGCTAGGAAACGGACAATACGATTTTCAAACTGGCCTACTTTTCGACTACTACAGCGGAATTCTAATAGCTCTTCTTGTATATCTCTTATATAAGCTGGGAAGCGCATTTATCCATGCAAGAGGGATAAAGCGTATGCAGCTGAGATACGTACTTCTCGGTATTTCTATATTCTCAATTATTACTTTTGCGTTTGGAGTTATTTTACCTTTATTCGACATAAAACCAGTAGTGGCTTTTGATGCTCAGAGTTCTCTTATATGGGTAGCGCTTACAGCTTACTCAATCGTAGCCCATCAACTGTTCGATATCCGTGTCATTATCAAAAAAACCGTCGTCTACTCTGGACTACTTCTTTTCACACTTGCAATTTATAGTACTATCATCTTTATTTTCACCTCTGTATTCGGCGGTCAAGATGCGCTTAATCCTACGTTATTATTCGAAAACATTTTAGCAGCAACCCTGATCGCTATTGGATTTGAGCCTATTCGACGTTACTTAACAAACGTTACCGATAAATATCTTTTCAAGGGCGACTATGATCCTCAATCTGTATTAGCTCAGCTTTCCCAAAAGCTTTCTGGATCACTTGATATTAAAGAAGCGACACAGTCGCTAGTAACACTTGTAAAGACAGAAATGCGCTTAAGTCATGCAGCAGTCGTTACATTCGGGGAAGAAGAATCAAAAATCATTGTGAAACAAGCGACTCAGGACGGTTATCTCAATCCGGGAATTCTTTTACTCCCACCCGAGAACCTCTTCCTTCAGCATTTCGCTCACAGTCCCGAAACAATTGTAACCGACATCCTCAAGAGTATGTGCGAAGGCGGAGAAAATAGTAATCCCAACCTCCAGCTTTGCCATATCCTATTAGTCGATTTAGAAAAACTGAGTATTGCCGTTGCAATCCCCATTAAGGTGAATGATAAGGCAGTCGGCATGTTCTTGGTTGGTGAGAAACTCTCAGGCGATGCGTACACAAAAAATGAAATTGAATTTCTCCAGATAGTCGCCAACCAAACCGCAAACGCGATTCAAAAAGCTCGCTTCTGGGAAGAAGACCAGCTTAAATCGGAATTTGTGTCCATTGCCTCTCACGAGCTTCTTACCCCGACCGCAGCTATGAAGGGCTACCTCTCGATGATTCTCGACGATGGCATGGGTGAAATTGATGAAACAGCCCGTAAATACCTTACAAAAGTTTTTCAATCGAGTGAACGTTTAGCCCACCTTGTCGAAGATCTTTTGAATGTGTCCCGTATTGAAAGTGGCCGATTAAAGATTAACAAAAAAGAATTTTCTCTCGTTGAGAGCGTACAAAAAGCCACTGAAGAGCTCAGTGTGAACGCAAAGAACAAATCACTCGACTTAGCGTTTGTTGCCGCTCCCCAGGCTCTAGCAAATGTGTACGCAGATCCTGATCACATTTATCGGGTTCTTATTAACCTAATTGGAAACTCTATTAAGTACACCTCTCAAGGCTGGGTGCGCTGTTTTGTAACGCAACAAGACACACAGCATTTGCTCTTTACCGTCTGTGACTCTGGCCTTGGGATTCCCCAAGAAAATTTACCGCACTTGTTTGAAAAATTTTATCGGGCAGACCGTAAAGAGATAGCCGGTATCCAAGGTACGGGGCTAGGATTGTATATTAGTAAAAAAATTATCGACCTTATGGGCGGCCAGATGTGGGTTGAAAGCCAAGTCGGCAAAGGGACAACATTCTACTTTACGTTACCCATTGCGGGCACCGAAGTTGCCAAACAAAGCGAAGCGAACACACCTCATGAAGTCTCTGCATTAAACACAACCGGATCGACTCCCGTACAACAACCAGCTCCAGCAGCTAGTGCCGTCGTACCTTCACCCACTCTGCATGCAAAAACGAATTAGCTCGTTGGATTTTCGAGAGACAGGATTCGCTCACAAAGAGACTCTACCACCTGAGAAAGCGTAAGTTTCTC
This sequence comes from Patescibacteria group bacterium, assembly GCA_036405195.1. Taxonomy (GTDB): domain Bacteria; phylum Patescibacteriota; class UBA1384; order 2-12-FULL-50-11; family DASWYB01; genus DASWYB01. The sequence goes on along the minus strand of DASWYB010000078.1, from coordinate 3,650 downwards.
GGTTTGAAAAACCCAATCGATCTTCGAGTGATCAAAAATATCTACGCCGTACAAATCAATATACCGCTCGCGATTTTGTAAGTCGCGGGCGTGGTTATAGGTTTTAATCTCGGAAATATCTCCCCCCTCACGTTTTCGCATCCGTCTCGCTCGCTCGTCTAGCGGCACTTCAAGCCAGATTTTGTAATCAAAGTGGAGAGGCTCTGTCTCACCCAGCACGTTCAATAAAGAAGGCTGATCTAGCCAACAGGCTAAGTCAGTAGCAACAAAACAAAGGTGGTGAGTACGAATAAACCGAACTAATCGCCGATCAAGTTCGATATCAATCGAAGAGTCAGTTTTCGCCAGACGATGAATCTCATCAAAAGAAAGTCCCTTTTCTACTGCAAGGTTACGCAAGGTAAAGTTATTCATCGGCAAACTAAGACGCTCGGCGACTAATTTGGCAGTGGTCGAACTTCCTGCACCGCTTAAACCCGATAGTGCAATCCGTAGTGTTTTCATAGATACTACCGATTGTACCGAGAATAAGCAGTAAGGGCAACCCTCTTCCCCTCCGCCAGAGTCAGATATGGTAGGATAGATATATGAATAATGAGAAAGTTACACTGGTTATTTGTGACGGTATGGGCCTCTCGCCCGAGGTTACCGGTAACGCAATTTACGCAGCCGCAACCCCAACCTTTGACTACCTTCTCCATAACTACCCGGCTCTCCGTTTGCTGGCCGCAGGAACCGAAGTCGGCCTTAATATGGGTGAGCCCGGCAATAGCGAAGTCGGACACCTTACGATTGGTACGGGCCAAGTCCTCCCACAGGCCTTTCAGATTATTAATAGCGCAATTAAAAGTAACGCCTATCGGACTAACGCTGCCTTCGTGACCGCCTTAGAGAGCCTACGTCAAACACCAGAAAAAACACTCCACATTGTGGGCCTTATTTCGATGGGCGGCGTCCACGGTCACATTGACCATATAATCGCTCTTTTACAGCTCGCCCACGACTATGGGATACAACGAGTCGCTCTCCATGCCATTACTGACGGCCGCGATAGCCCCCAGCGTGTCGCTGTACAAGACTTAATGCGGCTGCAACCCTACTTAGACCAATTTCCTTTTGGAGTCGTGGCAACGATTGGAGGCCGTTACTACGCCATGGACCGAGATAATTCTTGGGAACGGACTGATGCTTACTACTGGGCCATGATGGGACGATCATATACCGCTGATCACGCTGGTCTTCTGGCTATCCAAGCAGGATACAACCGTGGAGAAACCGACGAGAACCTCACGCCGACAGTTATCCAAAGCCCAACCGGAGAAGCAATTGCCCCCCTTCAAGCAGGGGATACGGTTTTATTTACGAACTACCGCCCAGACCGGATTCGACAGCTCGCAACTCGAGTAATTATGACATCGCTCCCCCTTACGGTAGTGACTATGACAGACTATTTTTTAGGAAAGAAAGCCGCTAACCCACTTCCTGAAACGCGTGTGCTGAACGCCTATCCCCTCCCCAAACCTACCGGGACATTAGCTGCAGCACTTTCTCGAGCTGGGAAAACACAGCTTCACATAGCTGAGACAGAAAAGTATGCCCATATTACTTATTTTTTTAATGGCCATGAAGAAGAAAAAAACTCCGACGAACAATGGCTGCTGATCCCCTCTGTTAAAATTGATTCGTTTGCCCGGGCACCTGAAATGTCGGCAGCACCTATCACCACTGCGTACTTTTATGCGAGGGAACATCATCCTGCTGATTTTGTCACCATCAATTATGCGAATATGGACATGGTTGGCCATACCGGAAATTTCGAGGCCACAAAACAAGCCGTCACGTATGTAGACTCTCAAATAAAAGCCTTGGTTGACTACGCCGAACAACACAACGAATGGATCATTTTTACGGCCGATCACGGCAACGCCGAACAAATGGTGAATCTTCAGACAGGCGAGATAGATAAAGAACATACCACGAATCCTGTCCCCCTTATAGTCGTTCACCCGAGTCTTAAACAAGATCGGCCAATAGATAAGTTGCAACTTGCTACGGTTGGTACGATAGGGATACTGGCGGATATTGCTCCCACCATACTCGATATTCTCGGGATCCCCAAGCCTCAAGAAATGGTAGGATCGAGCCTGCTCTCACAGTTTAATCTTCCCCATTAAGAAAAGACCGCCGGAAAACGGTCTTTTCTTAACTCTGTTATCAGGGAATGTCTACTTTTTTGCGTCGAAGTTATTTTTGCGCTGATAGAGATACTGCTCAGCACGACGAGCAACAGTAACCAAAGTTTGAAGCGCTTGGACGGGATACGCACCAGCTGCGGTTTCATCCGAAAGCATCACGGCATCAGTACCATCAAGTACAGCATTGGCAACGTCACTGACTTCGGCCCGTGTGGGGGACGGATGATGAACCATGCTCAAAAGCATCTGGGTTGCGACAATTGATGGTTTACCGGCATAACGACATTTTGCAACCATTTCTTTCTGAATGAATGGGATTTCTTCCAGAGGAAGTTCAACCCCTAAGTCGCCACGAGCAACCATAATACCATCTGCAGCTTGGATGATTTCATCAATGTTGGCAACGCCAATGGGATCTTCAACTTTCGCAATAATTTTCTGCTCAGGGAGTAACAAGCTACGAAGCTCGTCAATCTCAGCACCAGATTGAACAAACGACATTGCCACGTACTCAAACTTGAGTTCTTTACCAAGAAGAATATCTTGTTTATCTTTGTCGGTAATAGCAGGGGAAGTAAGCTTCACGTAAGGAACGTTAATTCCTTTCTTCTGAATCAACTTACCGCCTTTTTCAAAAGCACCCGTAATACGCTGACGAGCTGTATCAACAGCGGTGATCTTTACTCGAAAAATACCACTTTCGATTAACATCGTATCACCAGGCTTAAGATCGTTATGGAGATAGTTGTCGTTAATTGGAATTTCGGTTTCGAGTGGTTCAGGAGCACCGTTGGTGTAAAATGTTACTTCTTCTCCATCAGCAATTTCTCGGCTTCCTTCGCCAAACGTACCAATTCGAATACGACGGCCACACAGATCCTGTAAAATAACGACGTTTTTGCCTTTTTTCTCGTTTAATTCACGAATACACTTGGTACGGGCATAAATTTCTTCGGGGTAGGCGTGGGAAAAGTTAAAGCGAGCAATATCAAGGCCAGCATCAAACAAGCCTTCCATTACTTCGGGAGATTCACTGGATGGACCAATCGTCGCAACTGTTTTGACGTACATAGACTGTACTCCTTTTTTCTATTTCTAAATTGATTACGCCCGAGCAACTTCAGGAGAGAAATGTGAGCGAGAAATGTTCAGAAACAACATTTCGCAGCCAAATTTATCCCTGAGTCACCCAGACGCAATGCATTTATTATACCCTGTTATACCAAAAAATACGAGTCTCATTCACTAGAGAACCCTCTATAAACCAAAAAGCCGCTCGATGCGGCTTTTTGGTCTCTAAAAACGCTCGTTATTTAATAGTAACGATCTTATATTCGACTTCACCACCTGGAGCGGTAACTGTCACTTTCTCACCTTTTTTACGGCCTAAGAGAGCTCGGGCGACGGGTGATTCGGAAGAAATACGGCTCCGTTCCATATCGCTTTCAGTTGGGC
>DASWYB010000077.1:0-7942 GCA_036405195.1 Patescibacteria group bacterium | reverse complement strand
TCGAATGTAGTTTTTCCAGCACTCCACCCCTTTGTAGATAAACACGTCATTACGATGGGGGGTACCAGAATAGAGTGATTCCAAACTCGGCATAATACCTGCAAGCGCCCGCTGCTTTTCTTGGAGCATTTCGGAAAGTTTGCCAGGATCAACTGCTTGATATCGGTTCTCCCGACGCTCGAGTATTTCAAACACCAGACCTTTCTCGAGGAGGCGATTGAGTGAGTCATACACATTACGGCGATGGACACCAGATTTGGTGGCTATATCACCCACGGATGACTCGCCTTCTCGAAGCAGCGTCTCATAAATGCGAGCTTCGTTTTGGGCTAGCCCAAGTTGAATAAGGGTATCTGTATACATAGAGCTCCTTTTGTGGTGATAGTTATCACTCTTAGGTAGCATTTGCCACTCGTAATATCTCGTATATATTCTCAAATGTCAACCTGGCCTAAGAGGAGAAACGCGAGATGGACAGTCCCACGATGTTCGACACAAATGTAGCCTTTGCAGGAATCACCCTGCACGTTGACCCGATCAACAGAGATCGTACCGACACAGCAGACAATGTGATGGCAATGTTCCACGAAGAACAACCCCTCACCTGGGAGGTGATCCACCCCAGTTTGGAAGATGCGCTGAAGCGATCTAGAGGAGATATAGGGTTCCTCGACGTTGGGACAGGAAGTGGTGTATTCGCAATCCTGGTGAAAAAGAATTATGGCAACGTTCCTGTTCTCGCAATAGACAAGAGCGACCGAGCCATCGCCTTTGCGAAGTCCAACGCGCTAGCCAATGATGTCGCCATAGGATTCAGGAAGGAAACCTACGGCTATCAGACTGCCCGACCAGGTTCATGTCGAGCAATCGGCATCTACCCACCCTATCATCTCTACCCGAATGACGAGGATATCGCTCTCAAAATCCCACAGCACGCCCGGGGAGGGAGCGATGGCCAGAGAGAGTTTATCAGCCAACTCCACTACGCCTCTCTCCACCTGTCCAAGGAGGGGATACTGTTCTTTAACCAGATGTGCTGGGGAGACGACGAAGGGCCCGATTTTCTGAGGTACATCCCTCGAATCTTCCCTACCGCCTCCTTTACGTGGTGCAACGTATTTCCCCGTATCAGTACTCGAGAGTTCCTGGAAGGCGTCTACGCTGGCCGAACCGAGCCTACGTATCGAAGGTATATAGAGGAGTCAACCCAACTGCATCCCTGGCTGTACTATACCGTTGGCATCATCACGAACGACGACAAAGGAGAGATTAAAGAAGCTAGTCACCAGGTCGACCTGAAAGGGCGATCGTGGAAGGACCGGATCGTGCTCCACCGCGAGATTGCGGCACACGCATGGAAGTAACTGCTCTGCTCTGGGCTGACATTCGCCGGTCCAGAGCGCTACCTTCTTGCTGCTTACTCGTTAAGCAGTGAGAATGGTCGTTCTCAGGCATAACGCCTATTTTCCGGATAAAGGATGAGTAAGATGAGTCGCGTGCTCTGGATTGCCGTTATTGCTCTGCTCTCGTGTTGGACAGCCCCAGCCAAAGCAGAAGAACCGGTTACGTTTCATGGCTTTTGGATGCTAACGGCCGACTCGAGTTCCAACAAGCTCAGTGACCACACGCGCTGGATTGTGAGCGCAGACCTAAACAAAGATCTGACCGCCACGGTGTCCGTGACGCCGCGCGGCCCTCTACGGACATTCTCGTACGGAGAACTGCAGTGGAAGAAACCAATTAAGGGCATCGACCAGATCGCCGTTGGCAGGAGCTTCCCACCGTTTGGCCGAATCTGGTACGACTATCGAGTCGACCAAGTGCCGGTCATTTACTACTCTGATATCTACGTGCCGCTCGCGGCAACAGACACCGGAGTAACGGTTACCGGAAGCACGGGACGAACCAAGTGGTATGCCGGCACGTATGTGGGAGACCCGGAGTTCGGAAACGAGCTGGGCGCTTCGAGCGTCATCCGGGCTGAATATCGAGTCACTTCGGCCCTCACCCTGGCCACCAGCCAGAGAATTAGCCAGACTCCCGCCCACGGGGCCGACCTGCTCTATAAATCAGGAAGAATGACGGCCATCGGAGAACTCGTTAGCTCGGACGGAGTGACTCAGTATCTTGCCTTAGGCGAGTATAGGGTCACGAAACACACCTACCTCAGCCTTCAGCATGAGTGGCTGGAAGCTGGGGACAGATGGACCGTCGCCCCACGCTGGGACATCACAAAAAATGCCACCATTAAGGTAGGCTACCAGACAGGAGCCAACACCAGTAGGCTCATCGGCCAGGTGGGATTCCACTGGTAAGATGAACGTTCTTCAGTTTTGCAACTCGCCGCCTCGCATTCGCCAGGCGGCAGTTTTTTTTTATTGCTTACCGCGCTGATTATACGTAAAAATCAACCCAAGAACACCGACAATCACTATCAAACCGAGCAAGATATACGTAACAACTGTTGCCGTGGGACTAAAGGAAACATACTGTACTTCTGGCTCGGGAGCAGTGGAAGACTCGGTATGAACCTCACCTTCATGAGCGAAAGCCGGGGCAATAAAAATGTGGTTCATTTGGCTAACTCTTGGTCGATCAAAGACTTGAGACTCTCATACGACCAGCTACTTGGAATCTGCGCTCCATTCAGGAACAGCGTAGGGGTTGAATTCACCTTCAAGGCCTCACCATCTCCTTTATCAAGACGAACCTTATCAATCACGGCTTGATTTTTGATATCGGCACGGAATTTTGCCTCGTCGAGACCGAGCCCTGTAGCGTAGCCGACAAAAGTATTTTCAGGATTAAATGAGAGGCTCCAAGCAGACTGGGTCTCAAAGAGCTTGTCGTGCATTTCCCAGAATTTTCCCTGCTCGGCCGCCGCTTGAGCCGCATAGGCCGCTAATTCAGCATTTGCGTGAATCGTTAAGGGGTAGTTACGAAAGGCAAACGTAATTCGGTCGCCATAATCTGCTTTAATTTGCTTTAAAACCGGATAGGCAGAACCACAAGCAGGACACTGGAAATCACCGAATTCGACAAGCGTAACTTTTTCGCCACCGCCCACCGTCGCCGTATGTTCGCGTATAAGCTCAGGACTTGCCACAACTAGGGGATCAGCCGGCTTAGGGGCAGAACTGCCGCCAAACGCAAAAATACCGCCAAGAATGAGCACTGTTACAGCAATAACACCAGCGATAATTTTTCCATCATGCATGATTATTTCCTTTCGACTGCTTTAAGACTAAAAACATGGCTGTCGTGATGAGTCCAAACGCAACAAACGACAGAAACGGTATGGTCACGAATCCCCACCACTCAATCAATTTCGTGGTACACGAAATGCCTGCCCGGCATGGAGCCAAGCTTTCTGGGATAAATCCGTAATAGAGAAGATTGTGATAAAGGGCAATTCCCATTCCAAGAATCGAGAGTGGCAATACATATGAAACAATATGCTTATCGCGAGTATAAATTCCCACTCCTAAAATGAGAACTAACGGATACATACAGATCCGCTGGTACCAACACAAAATACAGGGAGGAAGGTGCATCACCTCGCTAAAAAAGAGACTACCGAGCATAGCTATAATCGCGACGCACCAAGCACCATATAAAAAAATTCGGTCTTTCATCGTTTGTACGATAACACACCGCATACGAGAACCCAACCCCTCCTTATTGATGCGTCGCACGATACGCCGCAATCAGATCGGCATATTTGAATGCGCTGGGGCGAGGCATCCTGGCTTGAGTTGTATAATCGATAGCAATTAAACCAAAACGAGGCCAAAAGCCTTTTTCCCACTCAAAGTTATCAATGAGCGACCAGTAAAAATACCCTCGTACATCAACGCCATCCTTACGAGCAGCGGCAATTTGGGCAATAACCGAGGCCATATAATCAGCCCGCTGAGTATCGCTCGCATCTGCCAAACCACTTTCGGTAACGTAGAGAGGAACCTGGTAACGTGCCATCCCTTTCAATACCGAATAGATACCTTCGGGATAGAGCGACCACCCCAAATCGGACGTCCCAGTCCGAGACGACTTTCCACCAAGCGTAACGTTGATGTAATAATTTAATCCGATAAAATCCTTAGAAGTCCCTAATCTGTCTAAGAATGAATAATTCGTCCACTGCTCAGCGAGCGGACGGATAAGCTGCTGCACGAGACCCGTGTTCGATTCATATGAATACACATCTTGAGCAATACCAACCTGAGCATTCGCAGCCACAGACTTAATCGCGGCGTAGGCTTGAATATGAGCCTGGACCAAATTTTTATGAACACGTAAGTAGGCAACTGGATTTTGCTTTTGCGGCGGACGAGTCCCAAGAAGATAGGCATTATTACTGTAAACCCCCGGTTCGTTCAAAGTAATCCAAAAAGTAACATCGCCACCTAACTCCGATACGACCTTTTGCGAATATTCCGCAAACCACTTTGCAGACTCTGGATTTTCCCACCCGCCAGCATCACGAAACCAAAGTGGGAGCGTGTAGTGCCAGAGTGTGACCATAGGTTCCATTCCTTTGGCTTTCATATCGGCAATAACCGCCCGGTAGTGGTCTAACTCTTTTGCATCAAAAACGTCCCGCTTCGGCTCAATACGAGCCCACTCTAGAGAGATACGCTGCGCGTTCATACCTAACGACTGAGCTAATGAAAAATCTTCAGCGTAACGATGATAGTGATCCGCCGCATCACTAGAAATATAATTCGTGGGCGAAGTTGCAGCTGAGGCAAACGCATTCCAATTCGGTATCTGGTGGGAGAATTTCTCCGTTGCTCCGGCCGCAAGCGTATTAGCATGCACCTTTTCCCACTCCGTCCAGTCATTCTGAGTCCCCCCTTCTACCTGATGCGATGCCGTACTCGCTCCCCATAAGAAGCTATCGGGCAAATCCGCTAGAGGATTGTTCGAGCGGCCACTTGCAAAAACCTTTTGCGCTTCACGCCAGTAACTATCATCACCTTTGAATTTGAGAGAATGCCACCATTCACCGCCCCATAAGTAAAACGTGCCAAACCCCGTACTACGAGCAAATTCGAGTGTCCCGCGAAAATCTTTTAAGGAGTGGAGAGACCGCTGTTCCTCAAGAGACATTTCGGCAATTGACTTTCCGCCCCATGGCTCCAGACCAATTTCGGTAAAAATATAAGGTTGATCTTTCTGACCCGTTGCGGCACGGACAATGTCTGCTTTCTTGCTGTAATAGGGAGCAGGGAAGGGGGGACGGGTGTAACCAATGCCCTTGCGGTACACTTTTGTGTAGAGTGTTGTACCAAAGGCATCGGCGAGCTTTGCCGGTTCAATCCATTTTCCCCAAGCCCCTCCATCGGTGAGGAGAATCTTATGCGTCGGATCAAGCTGACGCACCAAGGCAACTTCTTGCTCCAAAACTGATTGGCTGAGTGTTGGGCAAGCCCCAAACCCGATAAATGGCTCGTTTTCAACCTGCCAATACTCAATATTTGGTTCAGCCTTATAACGAGAAATCACCGCCGTAAGATACGAGTTAATTGCCGACTGCTGATCTGTCGATGCGAGCGAGTCAGCCCAAGAGGGGACATGGCATTCCGGCCACCGTGGGGCTTTTTTGCCGATCGCAATGGTGACAGGGATATTATTTTCTTTGGCGAGCTTCACTTGCCAGTCAAAATCGTCCCATACGTAGCGTCCAGACTGTGACTCAATCTTATCCCAGTAGGCAACCAACCGGAGACGTTGTGGCTTTAAATTAAGGACAATATCTTCGTACGCCGCACGCCAATCATCTCCTAGCTCTTCGCTCATTTTTTGTGAAAATGTTAAGCCCCAGGTAACTGATTGATCAGGAGTTCGTGGGACGGGAATCGCCAGCACACCATAGATTACAAGCAATGTGGCAACTATCCAGAAAAGAATCTTTTTCATACTGTTTGTATCATACGGGGAAGTACGCTATTTTCAAAGAAAACAATATTCGTATGCAACCTCTCTCCGACAAACAGACCATCATAGATCAGATAACGACACTAAACTTTCCCGCCGGTCAGTACATTATCCTTGGAGAAGGTTCGCTTGCAATCCGTGGTCTTCGAGATACAAAAGACCTCGATATCCTTGTAGAACCTGAGCTCTTTGCCACATTAGCAAAAACGTGGCCACTCGATTCAGCATATGAGCAAAAATGGAATCGCAAACGACTTAAAAAAGGTAACATAGAGGTCTATCCCGATATGTATTTAGAAAAAGAAGCCTGTTTTCTCGACGTCTCAGAACTAATCCAGAGCGCAGAAATCGTAGAAGGCATTCCACTGCAGCCAATTGATAATTTACTTCGGTGTAAACTCGATACAGGAGGAGAAAAAGACCTGCGCGATGTGGTACTCATAAAAAAGTACTTGCTCAATAACAAAACCTGCTAGAATAAAATTACGTCACAAGGAGTTACGCTATGAGCGCTACGCAGGATCGCACTGAAGATTCAAAAGCTGTCGCCACACAAGCTGGACTTCGCTATGTCTCCGACAAGTCACCCGGGTTCACCCGAAAAAAAGCAGGCAGCGGTTTTATGTACCTTGATGCCAAAGGTAAACACATTACTGACCCGGAAGTCATCGCTCGCATTCAGGCCCTTAGTATTCCTCCTGCTTATAGCGATGTCTGGATCTGCCCCTACGAAAATGGCCATATTCAAGCCACCGGCATGGATGCGCGCGGCCGCAAGCAGTACCGGTATCACACAGATTGGCAAAACGCGCGGCAGGCAACAAAATATAACCGAATGCGAGAATTTGGACATGCCCTGCCTAAAATTCGCCGGCAAGTCAATGCAGATCTTAAGCTACCCGGTGTTCCTCGTGAAAAAGTTATTGCCACTCTCGTTCAGCTCCTGGAGAAAACACTTATTCGAGTCGGGAACGAAGAGTACGCAAAAGAGAACAAATCATTTGGCCTCACCACACTACAAAGTAAACACGTCGAGGTAGAAGCACATGAAATAAAGTTTGCCTTTAAAGGGAAAAGTAATCAATATCATGAAATTACCCTACAAGATAAAAGGCTCGCTCGCATCGTCAGTAAGCTTCAGGACCTACCCGGCCAAGAGCTTTTTCAATATGTTGACGACAACGACAATTTACACGAAATTCACTCCGACGATATCAACCAGTACTTACAAGAGGTTACAGGCCAAGACTTTACCGCCAAAGACTTTCGCACCTGGAAGGGGACCGTTCTGGCGGCAAAAGCGCTCCTTAAATGCGAAGCCTGCAAAAGTAAAACCCAAGCAAAACGCAATTTAAACGCTGCCATCCGAGACGTGGCTTCAGAACTTGGCAACACCCCTGGCGTCTGTCGCAAAGCCTATATTCACCCCAAGCTCATTGCCACGTATACCACAACAATGACACTCGAGTGCCTCAACTGCACGCCAACTCAATTAGAAGAATTCAAACACCTTCACAAAGACGAAGCGAGCATCATGGTATTTTTAGAAAATCATTAAAGAAAACCCGTCAGCATCATGCTGACGGGTCTAGAGATAAGAATAATCACAAGCGAATGGTGGATCATTCGCGAGGAGGAGCAACAACCGCCTGCTCAAATCCGTAGTGAGCCAGTAATTTACAATATTCTTCCACTGCTGCTACCACTACCTGGGGATGAAGCTCTCCTAGTCCCTCCGAAATACCGTACACACTCACAGGCACTTTTCCGTTTTCAACTTGGCCCCATAACGAAAGCCCAATAAAACCACCTCCTTTCCAACTCAGGGAAGAGAAGCCCGAGCTTTGATCGACACGCAGCGTTTCTCCAAGAACATCACGATGGGATTCACTGGAATGACCAAATCCCAGCCAAAGAGTGCTTCCATCTAACGCGGCTGACATAATGCCATACATGTCTACCAAATCGAAGTACTCAACTTTACCGTTAAGAAGTTCACGAA
>DASWYB010000076.1:0-6111 GCA_036405195.1 Patescibacteria group bacterium | reverse complement strand
TGTCACGAAATCGTACCGTGTTACAAATGACCGAGATGCAATTCAATGGGAAGAAAAATACTGCCGAGTTATTTTGGAGCGCACAGATGATCAATTTGAATACGTCTTAAGCCAAGAAGGAGAGGCTTGGCGTAAAGTCATTAAGCATAATGGGAGCGCAATTCCTTTAACCCAGGTCTATGGTCTCTTACCAACGATTTTGTTTTCTCCAGAAACAATGCAACTGATTGATGGATCTCCTTCCGAACGTCGCAGATTTTTAGATACGGTTTTAAGCCAGGCAGATCGGGCGTATATTGAAGCATTGGTTACCTATCGGCGTGTTATTAAGGAGCGCCATTTTGTTCTCTTACGTTTACAACAAGGTTTGGGTAGCGAAGATGAGTTGGATTTTTGGGATACACAATTAGTGCAATCGGGGAGCTATATTCTCGAAAAACGGCAGGAATTCTTGAAAGAAATAAACCGTTATCTTGAGACTATTTATCCCCAGTTTGTGGAAGAAGGTGCTCGCGAAAAACTGGTATTACAGTATAAGCCAACTGTACAAATCTCCGAGTATGCTGACAAGCTTCGTCGAATGCGTCACTATGATAGTAAACGATCGACGACGCATATTGGCCCTCATCGTGATGAACTTACTTTTCTACTACGAGAACGAGATATTACTCTCTTTGCTTCTCGCGGGGAGTTACGACGGAGTGTCTTGGCAACAAAGCTCGCAGAAACACTTTTCTTAAAAGATAAAAATGGACACGAACCTGTTCTTCTTCTCGACGATGTTTTTTCTGAGCTTGATGCCGACCGTCGGGGGCATTTTCTTGAAGCCATCAAAGACTATACAACAATCATAACGACGACTGATGAATCATTTGTTACCAACTCTCCACTTCCCGACATGCTGATTCATCGCTTACCACTTCACACAAAGGAATGATATGGATTCACTTCACGATGCCATGATGAAACGAATGGAGCGTGTGGGCTTAGAAAAGGCTCTTTCTGCCACGTTTATTATCGAAGCGGCTAACCGCGTATTACCACAACAATTTCGCGCCAAAACGTTTCGTAATGGCGTTCTCATGTTAGAAGCGAATGTCGCTGCTCACGCCTACATTTACAAACAAGAAGAAGAGACATTTTTAGAACAAATCAATGCCGCCCTTCCCGAACACGTGATAGAAAAACTACGTTTACGTGTAGTACCAAAGTAATTATTATTGCCTATAACAAGCGCTTAACGGTGTGAGCATAAGCTGATAGTATGGCCGTATGAAAGTTATTTTACTTTGGCTCATCAACGAAAAAGGCGAACTCTTACTGTCTCAACGCGCTGCTCACCGGAAGACAGATGCTAGCGCTTGGGGACCAAGTGTTTCAGGTAAAGTAGATTCCCAAGAAGATCTGAAATCAGCCGTAATTCGCGAAACATATGAGGAATTGGGGCTTGAACTAAAGGCTGAATTACTAACCTATTTGGGTGAGATTACTTACAGTAATCATGCCGATGGGAGAGAACGAGAGTTTAGTATGTATTCAGCTTCTGTGACGAGTAACATTATTCCTGAGCTTCGGCTTAACTTAGACGAAGTAGCTGAGGTAAAATGGATTGAGGTGAACGAGCTTCGAAAACTTCAGAAGGCAGGTGCTCAAGAAATTACCAACGTGCATTCGCATGAATTATGGAAAAATATTTTTTCGAATCTAGAAGTAATTAATGTCTAACAAAAACCATTCTTAACATATGTCTATTATTGATACTTACTTAGAAAAAGTTTCTGAGCCCGAGAAAATTGCGCTTGAGCGGGTGCGGAAAATTATTAAGAAAACGGTTCCGGATGCCGAAGAATCGATTAGTTATGGCATGCCAGCCTTTAAGTATAAAAAGAAGTATTTGGTTGCTTTTTGTGAGTTTAAGGATCATATGAGCCTTTTCCCCGGCTCTGAAGCGATAGAGAAGTTTAAAGCTAAACTTGAAGGATACAAGTTATCTAAAGGAACCATCCAATTTACGCTCGAGCATCCTCTCTCTGAAACACTAATTAGAGAAATTGTGCTCAGTCGTGTCGATGATATTACTAAGAGCTAAATTGGGCTTCGTGTTTTAAAAGAGAAACTTTAAGGCTCGTCCCGTATAAATAATTTCCTATTTTACCGCCGCTAGGAACAATCCGGTGGCATGGTACGAGGAGTACGAGCCGATTTTGTGCACACACTGTTCCAGCAGCCCGAATAGCAGCCGGACTACCTGATTTTTGTGCGAGATCCTTGTAAGTAATTGTTTTTCCCGCTGGAATAGTTTGCATCACATCCCAAATTTTTTTAGAAAAAGGGCTGCCTGGCTGCTCATGTTTTATTGTCGACAGTGCGGCAAGGTTGCCCGAAAAGTAGGCGATAACAGCATCTTTGTACGGATGATGAGAAATCTCTTCCACATCGTAAGATTGTAATTCTTTAGGGAGTCGTTGGCGGAGTTCTTCTCTTTCACTGAAGCCCGCAGCGACTACCACATCCTCCCCTTTCTTTTGGATAATGAAAGTTAGTCTTCCGAGAGGCGTTTGGATGGAGGTCGAGTGGAGTTTCATATAGTAAGCGTTCCTTCGAGAGTGTGATATAGCCGATAATCTCACGAATGAAGTCCGAATTCTAGTTGTGAATTACTAAAAATTATTCGTCTTTTATTTGTAGCCCGAGCCCTTCAGCGATATCGTAAGTGATGGTCATTAATTGTTCAGAGTTAATGATAGCACCTTTAAAGTCATTCATTGTGACAATGAGGCTGGTAAGTTGAGAACCACGTAAATCAGCATCTTGAAGATTAACGTTCACTAGCCGAGATTTTCCTAGGTCACACGTTTTAAAAATGGTTCCTTTTAGGTTGCTATTTTGGAAATCGGTTTCTCGGAGAATACAATTTTCGAACACGACGTTTTTGAAGTGTGAAAAACGAAATTGAGCCAAATCGAGAATACACTCAATAAATATGACGTCTTCTAAAAAAGCTTCGTTTAGCTGGATTCCCGTCATGCGACACTTTTTAAAAATAACTTTTCCGAGAGACCCTTCAAACCATTGGCTGTTAGAAATATCGGTATCTTCGATAATGACTTCGGTCAGCTGGATTTTTTTAAGTTCGCTTAAACTTAGATCTGATTTTCGGATAATAGAGTGTTCAATTTTGAGCGCGGGGGAGACTAGGCTATTTGCTTTTACTTCGACAAAGAGCGACTGTTCGAAGGTGTCACGGTGAGTTATCCCTAAGTCAGAAACCAGATCGAGTGATGCTTCATTAATAATAAACGAAGGCTTTCGCAGTGGTGAAGTCATGTTTTGACTATACAGGGCTTATCTCGACTAACCAATCTCTGTCCCTGTTACCTCTCTGTCAAAATTGATTGCGGGATAAAGAACGTAAAGGCCCATCCGATAGTTCAAGCACAAACCGAAAGTATTGGCATTCTTCTCAGTCCCCTTAAAGAACTGTGGAGAGAAAATGAAAGGGGATTTTTAGTACATGCCAATCTGCACTGTTTGAGTGTCCAAGGTTTGTATACTTGGTCCCGCTATTGCTTGGCAGGGAACTTCTCGACCTACGGTTTGGGGATATCCTTGGGAAAAGTCGAGCGGTACTGCGCACATTACCCGAGCTATCTGTTTATTAGAGAAGTTATTGTGCGGGTTTTGAACATCGACAGCATGAAGGTAAAGCCAGTATTGGTTCCCTTCGTCACAAAAGATGGAACATTGGCCCGGTGCTAACCACCGTTGAGAAGGGCTGACGATAACCATATCATGCGGTATGGGTTCAAAGGGGCCTGTGGGATCTTTTGCCCAGAAACATGAGACATGATAGCCATCTGGTTCCCATGTATTTGGTCCTGAAGCGAGGCCAAAGAACATATTGCAACCGGGGTGATAGAAGACGAAAAATCCTTCGAGCAATCGGAGTACGGGATGTTCGGGGATCGGGTGAAGAACAGCTTGCGGTACACTTCCGACCGCAAATCTTAGCCCTGTTGCGTCCAGCTCTTGCATCATGATTGGTGTTTCGTGTGAGCCCCAATAGAGCCACCGTTTTCCGGTACGTGGATCAATGAGGTAGTGAGGATCGATGATTGAGTAACCTGGTCCTTCAAGAAGTGGCTGGGTGTGGGGGTCTATAAACCCTTCGTCTAGATCACTCGCGATCGCTAATGATATCCCTAGCTGCCCAGTACTATCTGATCGTACCGTGTAAGCCATAATGAACCGGTTATATTCTATGTCCTCAATGATGTGGGGTGCCCAATAATCTCGCGAGTGCTGCGCAAAGATTGGCTTACGTGCAAAAGCGCCTCGTGGGGATAATTCCCACGTTATCAAATCCTCTGACGTCGCCATTTGAATGGTTGGATTATGAGGTGATTCTTGGGTTGCGAAAGCGTAATATTTTCCGTTAACACGTCGTGGGAGTATTGCGGGATCAGGAAAATCACGGTTCAATACTGGATTGGCAAACTGAGTACGTAGGTGCACATTCATGTAGCGTTATTCCTCCTTCTGGACTAACCGCTGCACTATACACATTCACAATGATTTTAGAAAGGGGGGGACTATTACCCTGCTAAAATCCTATATGCACCTGGAAACCATACTCAGGCCGAGCAAAGACGCCACATCGAGAGAGAGGAGGGCAGGGGTCATATCCCAGGCCGCCGTAGTCGTGGTAATTGCGATCAATCACACCACTTAACTGATCAAGGTACGTTTGGCTGAACGTAATGATTTGGCTTGGGATGAGCGATGCGTCAAACTCTCCGAGTTTAATCACTTTTCGAATTAATTTTTTCACATTTTTTCGAGCCTCGAGTTGATAGTCTGGACACTCCATGGTTGAACCAAAGATGAACCCTAAGACAAACTGGACGGCATACATCGGGTTCCCGGTAATTGCAAACATGAGCAGTGCTTGTGTTGATCCAGCAGGTAAGCCGAGTGCGTCGTCGAACCCGGTTAACAGGGCGCTGATTTTCCCTCCAAAGAAAAGGTCATCAACAATGAAAACAGCTTGTGCGACATCAACCTTACCGGCTTTAAAATCTTTGTAGAGGCCTTGGGCAGCTTTGTATTTGTCGTAGAAGGCCTTCATTTGGCCTACGGGGAAGCTACTGCGTTTGCCTACAAATTCAATCATATAGTCAACCGCCATGGCTTTAAGGGCGCCCTTATAGTCAAATTTACCTTTTTCTTTAGTTGTTGGGTTTGTTACTTCTCCTTCAGCCGCATTGACGATTGACGGGTCGGTTGTTTCAGCCAGGGGATTAGATAAGTATGTTCCCCCGGTTTCCTTTTGAAACTCACTCTTAAGTTTGTTGTCGAGGCCACCATCAAGATAACTTGGATCGAATGCTTTGGCGGTGGTTGAATTCGGGGCAAGTACTTGGGGTTTAAACTTATCTGTTAAATATTTAATTCCAAGTCGCATGGCATCCATGGGGATACGGTTTCCCGTGTATTTACTAATCGTAGCGCTGGCCCATCCCATAAATGCAGGATTAGCAATAAAATCTTCACCTGAATTCAGGGCGAAACTTCCTGTTTTAGGATTGTAGCTTTGCAGGAACAAGCTGACAGGTGCTCGGAGATCTTCCGGTACCGAAGCCAAGACTTGGCCTTCTAGTCGGGCATGGAGGTAGTTATAGAGAACCAAAGACCGGTCTTTGTTGCTACCCTCTACGAGAACTTTGGTAAAATCCTGCGGTAAGCTTGGATCTACCGCGCGGATACGAGCATCGATCATGCCGAAGATAAAAGTATTACGTGCTTCTTTATTCGAGAAGTAACCAGCCTTAATCTTGGCAATTAATCCTGGAGGATAGGGGGTGCCGTTGGCGTTAAATTTACCGTTTTCGTTTAATTCTCCCTTGGTAATGAATTCAAATTGTGTCTCTAGTAGTTTGTCTAATCCAACCACAACGCTATCACCCAATTTTCTCGTATAACGTTCGATGGCGCTGCTGCTTGAAGACTCTTCAAATGTTTTTCCATCAGCTAGTTGGCGTTTACTACTCGAACCGCCAAGCATGGTACGGAACATTTCATAGAGACGGTTTCCAGCCTCTTTAATCTCTG
>DASWYB010000075.1:0-13535 GCA_036405195.1 Patescibacteria group bacterium | reverse complement strand
CACACTAAAAACCAAAATAGTTTCATCCAGATTGAGAGACCTAACATAATACTACTCTAACACACGCCTATTTTTTTTGAAGAGGAAGCTGAGCTGCGGCCTCCCAATTCTTACAGCCTGCAGTAAACAGAGTAATCGCAATCCCACGCTGAAAATGGCGAATAAATGCAGCGACCGCTTCAGGACCTTCCAGAGCAGGCGCTAAAAATGGTTGGGCAAAGGAGTAAAAGTTAGCACCTAACGCCCGAGCTTTGACTGCTTCGATTGGAGTACGAACTCCTCCGCTCACTACTTTATATATATCTTGTGGCAACTCTCGATACTGCTCTAGTAAGGTATTACTACGAAGGCCATATTCTTTAAACCAAGATTCAAAAGCCGAATCTCCGGCCCGTTTTGCTTCCACCCAAGCCCACGACGTACCGCTCGTACCGGCACAATCCACCCCTTTCACACCTCGCTCAATCAATGCTTTGGCCGTTACCACATCAAGCCCATGCCCGACTTCTTTTGCGAAGACAGGCACACCTACCTTAGCCACAACATCCGCGATCTTATCCAGAAGTCCTGCGTAGTTCGTATCGCCACCGGGCTGAATTGCCTCTTGAAGTGGGTTTATATGTAAATAGAGTGCATCGGCACCAATCATATCCACGACCCGACGATAGTCATCGACTGTCCGGCCATAATTGAGTTGAATTGCCCCCATGTTGGCAAAGATGACGGCGGTAGGAGCGTGTTTACGAACCAGCTCAAAGGTCTCACGAGCTTCATCTTTTTCTAATGCAATCCGTTGCGAACCAACCCCCATCGCTACCCCACACGCTTCGGCCGCAATTGCTAAATTCGTATTAATCGTTTGCGCATGCGCCACGCCACCCGTCATTGAAGCAATAATAAGCGGTTGGCTTAATCTCTTTTTAAAAAGCTCGGTTTCGGTACTTACATCGGCAAGATTTATCTCCGGCAATGCCCGATATGGCAATTTGTACTCCGAGAAAAGATTTCCGGAGCCTTGGGAATTAGGTTCAAGACAAAGGTCGAGATGGGCTTGTTTACGCTCGGAGATATCAGACATAGGCGTATTTTAGCTCGCTTCTCGCAAAATTGCCATTCCTTTTTTTCGCTGCTAGGATACAAAACATGCAGTACCTTTTAATTACATTTTTAATCTTTATGCTTCTCTTAGCCATCTTTTACGTTATTTTGGGTCTCTATTTTTTACGAGATTGCTTCTTCGGCTTACCGTATGTAGGTACAAAAAAAGAAATTATAGATACGATGCTCAGTATGGCAAAAGTTAAACCAGGAGAAAAAGCCATTGATATCGGTTCTGGTGATGGGCGCCTTGTGATTGCCCTGGCGCAAGCTGGAACAGAAGCCCACGGCGTCGAAATCAATCCATGGCTCGTCTGGTACTCACGTTGGCAAATCGCCCGACATGGATTAAAAGGCAAAGCCTTTATTCACCGCAAAAGCCTGTGGGATCAAGATTATAGCGACTTTACCCTTGTCACCGTGTACGCCTTACCAGGAATTATGAACAAACTTGAAGGCAAACTTCACAAAGAACTCCCTCCGCATGCCCGCATTGTCTCCAACGGATTTACTTTTCCTACCTGGAAAGAAAAGATAAACAATTCGGGTACTCGTCTCTATACTAACACCTAGGACACTTGACCCGACTATATTTTCGTGATTAAATAACTCCATCGCTCTGTCTGTATGGAGATCGTGACGTTGAACAACGAAGTTTCCGCCCTTGTCGGACTTGCCATTTCGTTCGCGTTAGCTGTTTTGGTATCTCCCTTCCTCGTCCAGCTCTTTCGCTAAAAGAGCACCATAAGCCCCGGATCACCTGCCGTGATCTGGGGCTTATACATTTCTCCCCCTTTAGGAATTAGGATGTTTCTATATAATACATACATGGCCGCTTTCCAATGCGTGGGTAAAATCTCCCATGTCTAAAAAAGAAAAACCTAAATCACAACCAATCCAAAAACATGCTCTCTTTAAAGGGAAATACAAGGGACTGTTTCTTGCAGTTCTTCTTCTCGTGATTGGCAATCTCCTTTTATGGGGAAATTTTAGCCTTCAACGTATACGAGCTGGAAAGTTCCCGGTTGGAACTTCGCTGCATGGCCAATCACTCAGTGGCCTCACCAAAGCCCAAGCAGAAGCAAAGCTATCCCCGGTTTATGAATCAATCCTTACACACCCCGTAACGCTTCATATCGACTCCCACACGTTCCAGACAACTCCCCAGGAATTAGGTTTAACGATCGACACAACAACCACCGTGTCACAAGCTTTTTCACAACTGAATCAGCGCTCTTTACTCCAACAGGTTACCTCGATCATTCCTTTCAAGTCTCATCCCCTAACCAATCTTGCTTACACGATTAACGAAGAAACCCTCACTGCGTACTTTAATCAGATTAACAAAGAGCTACCCCATGAGAGTGTCGACCTCTCTTTTGACTACCAAAATGGTTCACTCGTGATCACACCTCCTATTACGGCTCTCACCTTTGATATCACCCAAGGCGTAGACACTATCAAACAAATTAATCCGCTGGCACTTCCCGACAACATAACCTTACCTGTTACCACCCAGTTGCCCGTGATTACCACTGAGGTGCAAGCTCAAGCAGCTCAAACGTTACTTAACAAAGTGCTCGCCCAGCCCTTAAAGATCGAGATCGATGAAATAAAAACCGAGCTATCACCTCAAGATATTTTTAACACGGCTATTTTTGCTCAGGAGGACAATAAACTTGTTGTGACGTTTGACGAAACAGCCCTAAAAGATCTTGTGTCTAAAATCGCCAAACAGGTCGACCGTACACCGATCACACGCAAGGTCTTTACCCACGACAACAGTGTCCTCGCCGAAGGACGGGATGGCAGAAAATTGAATGTCACACAGCTGACAAAAGTCATTGCAGAGAAACTAACAACCGGAGAGACCGATACGCCAATTGTTATGGCAGCCGACACCATCAACCGCAGTGTCATCCAAGAGAGTCCCGAATACGAACTTGGCCGAACCGAAGGAAAGTATATTGATGTCGATTTATCGCTCCAAAAGTTGAACATTATTGAAGGAAGCACGCATATCCGAAGCTTTTCTGTTTCTACCGGAAGCTGGAGCACCCCTACACCCATTGGTCAGTTTACTATTCTCAACCATCAACAAACGGCATGGTCCAAAAAATTCAAACTCTACATGCCGTTCTGGATGGCCATTAAAGCCGAGGCAGGCGCTTACGACGGCTATGGCATTCATGGTCTTCCCTATTGGCCGAGCGGTAAAGTAGAAGGGACAAGCCATATTGGCCGACCCGTGAGCCACGGCTGTATTCGACTGGGGCCAGGCGACGCAGAGACTGTTTACGCTTGGGCAGACAATGGTACAAAGGTCTTTATCCATCAGTAAAGATCGTCGAAATTAGCAAGAGTTTAGACAATCGCCATTACCTCAGCTATAGTGAGTGTATATCCAGAATCACAGGAGGGCATATGCCAGAGAAAGCTTCGAAGACAATCCTTATTATCGACGACGATGCGACCCTGCGCGAAACCTATCAAATGATTTTTCAAGAAAAAGGCTTTACGGCCATCACTGCCAAAGATGGCCGCAGTGGCATCGAAGCCGCTGCCGAAAATAAGCCTGATATTATTATCCTTGATCTGATGATGCCAGGTATGAATGGCAAAGAAGTTCTCGGAGAACTTAAAGCCAATGCCGATCTAAAAAAGATCCCTGTTATCGTAAGCACTGCCTTAATTGAAGATCTAGAACAAGGCGAAGTGAAAAGCCTCGGCGCCGAAGCCTACACGGTCAAGACACAAATTGAACCAGACGATTTAGTCGCCCTAGCCAAAAAAGTACTCCACACAAAGTAAGCCAGGTAAGGAGAGGACCGTGCAAAAAAGCATTTCCCTGAGCACACAGCTCCCCATGGAGAAAAAAATTGTCCGCAACATGAGTGCGGCCACTGCTATTTTGTCACTGATCACTCTCGGTATCTCTTTTTACTTTCTTCCCGGTGTTAATTTTAACCCTGTCAGCATTAGCCTTTTCACGCTCTCAACCCTCGCATTCCTCATTATTTATGTTGGGTTACCGCAACTCTACCTCAACGAAACATTCTTAATGATCGGCGATGCCCTTTATATTGCGGTAGTTACCTATACAGCCTATCGAGCCGGTGAATATGGCATCCTCATGCTTTTCCTTTACTTCGTTATTATTGTAGCCGACGCCTTAAAGTACCCCCTCTCGGAATATGTCTTTGTTGTCCTCATTACCTTGCAAGCTGCTTTTTTCTATATTATTGTTGGAGCTCCCTTTAGCTCGGAAGTGAGAATTGGCATCCTAACGCTCTTTACGTTTTGTACCGTCTCTATTGCGGTGTTCGTCTGGTACTTTGTGTACCAAACCGTTTATGAACGCTCCATGCGCTATGTATTAGAACGAAAAACGACCTATCTTAAGTCCATGAATGACCACCTGAAAGCTGTCGATAACATGCGTACGAGCATGCTTCGCGTTACTTCCCACGAGTTCCAAACTCCCCTCGTCGCTATTCGCAACTCGCTCGAATTAATGCGTAGTAATAATATGGGTAAGCTCACGCCAAAACAATTAAATCTTTTAAAAATGGCCACGACCAATAATGAACGATTAACTACCCTGGTCAAAGAATTATTAAACGCCGCCCGTATCGAAGCGGGAGACTGGAAAATGAACCTTACGAAAGTCGATATCCGAGACCTCATTGAAGACGTGCTCGATGAATATGAGCCAATTATGAAAGAGCACAAGCACAAACTGATATCTGAATTCCCCCGTCATAAGCTTTTCATGAAAGCCGACCGAGATCTTCTACGTATCTCATTAAAAAACCTCGTTGATAACGCCGCAAAATACACCCCTGATGGCGGCAAGATTGAGGTCAAACTCCTCGAATCTGCTACAGATGTTATTATCAGCGTCCGAGACAGTGGTATTGGTATAAAAAAAGAACTTCTTTCCCACTTATTCTCTCAGTTCTACCGAACCGAGAAAGCTATCGAAACCAAGCCTGACGGCTATGGGATTGGGCTGTACCATTCCCAACTTATTGTTAAACGACACAAAGGCAAGATTACTGTTATTAGTGAAGAAGGCAAAGGGTCGACCTTCGAGATTCACTTACCAAAATCTGCCCTTGTGCGTAAATCTGTTTGAAAGGAGTTATTATGAAATCAGGTGAATTACGTTCGACATTTGGAGTAGGTGCCCTTTTTGGCCTTATCTCTTGGAGCTGTTGTATTTCTGCTATTGTTCTTGCTTTCCTCGGCCTCAGCGCCGCTTCTGGATTCTTTGCCATGATCCAAATGAAGTATCACTGGTGGTTAGTCGGCGTTGCCTTTGTAAGCATGGACGTTGCTATCTACTACTTCATGAAGCACTGGCATGGAGCCTGTGACATCAAGACCATTCGTCACAACTGGGCACCATTCGTTCTCATTATTCTCTTTGCATTAGCTGCCTACTTTGTTCTCCAGGCTGTTCTTCCTTCACTGGTCGAACTCTCTGGCGTTCCTATGGGAATGTAAACAATCTCTTCCGAGATACAAAACCACCGCTGACAAGGCGGTGGTTTTGTTTACTCTTGTATTTTTTAATAAAATAATATATATTATAAGCGTTTTGATTGAGGAGGCACTATGGAGCCACGTGAGACAGATCATATACAGAGAATGGAGAAGATCGTTGACGAGCAAAGGAGAGAAGTGCTCGACGAGACAAAGGCGCTCGTCCCTGCCCCCGAGGACGAAACAGAAGAACAGAGAGAGATCCGCGAGTTCATAACCTGGTTAGACCGGTTCGCGACCACGCTTTCTCTACCGGAGTCCCCCGACATGTTCGTGATTCGCACAACGGACACGACTGAGACCGACGAAGGAGAGAGAATCCAGATCCGTAACCGCTACCGCGCAGCCTTAGAAGAGGCCGTCAACGCGGTGTCAGATGGCGTCGTGTTCCGGCAGGCCCAACTAGGTCTACTGGTTCGCTGTGCGGCCCTCAAAGTCCAGCACGGCGAGTACAACGCCGCTTACGAAGACATGGAAGAGGCACTCCAGATGGCGCAACAAGATCCCGAAGCCTTCGACGAAGCCACAATCAAAGAACTCGACGCCATGCTTTCCTCCATGTAGTCCCACCCTCGCGTACTCACTACAAGAGCGAGCTGTGCCCCGCCGGCCCAGCCCGCTCTTTTTTATATAAAAACAAGAAACCGAGCCAGATGGCTCGGCCTCTGATCAACTACTTCTGCGCAAAGCGCGGAAAGCGGTCGACCAGGCGTGCGATTACGGCTGTTGCGGCGATCCGCTGCAACAGCTCGAGACCGCTTGATCGCTTGTCTAGCCACGTCGCCAGGTGGACGTGGTAGAGCGCAGTGCGATCGTGCGAGCCCGAGTCAGCGAGGCTGAGACCGTCGGACGCTAGGCGTCCGAGCTGCTCAGGGCTCAGCAGACGAATCTCTTCCGAGACCGCCAACCAAAGCCACGATGCCTCCTCTGCCCTGTACAGCTCATCGATGTCGACCCGACCGATTTTGTAGCGAATCACCAGGTTATTGGTGAGTCGCTCCATCAGCGGGGTTCGTCGATTTCGGCTGCTCATGGCACCTCCAGCGTGTTTTTACGAGCTCGCCAGCTCGCCGGAGGTCCATACACAATTGCTGGGTTCCAACCGGGGTTTTCGAGTAAACGCTCCTGAGGAGCTAATCGCCTTACGGCAGAAAGTCCCTGAGGGACAATGGCCTGATGGCCTACTCACTACCCCGTTGGGCAAAAAACGGACATGCGTCCGTGGGTTATTTTCGAACACACAGAATCATAGCATAAAAAGTATATTATGTCAAGATTAAAAAAAGCCACCCGTACAGATTCCTCTGACGAGTGGCTTACGAAATACCGAACATGGGGGTCCTACGTGGTACTCGCCCAGTCGGCGGTGAATCCCTTCGGTACCCACGTCTGCTCCCACACTTCCCGTGAAAGCGTAACGGTGACACCAGGCGTTCCGTTGCGATCCGCCAGCTCTTCTGGCTTTGATACCGATACCGTTACCGACTGGGTACGTGCATCGTTGCTCAAAACCAGCACTGCAATCCGGCTCGCTAAAGCTTCGACGGTGTTGCGTGACTTACCAGTGACGACCTCCTCCACAATCTTCTGAATTGGCATCCAGTCGACGGTGTCGAGAGGGGCGTCACTCAGAAACGACTCATGGACGTCGGCTTGCCAGGCGACGTCGGTTATGATGCGCTGCGGTCGGAACTTTTCTTCCGTCGTACAGCCATGACATCCAACAAACGTGATCCCGTTAAAGTAGATTGTCTCCATTACTTTTCTCCTTGCCTGGACGCTGAGGGCACGTACTGCCGTAACCCAAGCAGATACCGGTGAGGGTAGCCAACAATCTCATCTACTCGATGAACTCGGCGGCAAGACGCATCGGCTCCATAGAATCCGGGCGCAACCATAAGAAGCAGGTCTCCCGGATTAATAGTCCAGCGCACTCGAACCGGCCCATCCAGCTCGTCGTAAACAGTAAATCTTCCCCTTCCTTCTAGCCCTAGAAGAGCTACGATATTACGGTTCTCACTTTCGTCCCGGTGTGGCTCAATCCCCAGAGTTCCATTACGGTAACGCTGGATGTTCCGCGCCGTAAACGAAAGCGGCGACTCAAAAGCTTCTGGACCAAAGAACACTGCCAGCTCGCGTTCTAAACTGCTGGCGAAGTCGCCTATGGCTCCTTCCGATACCAAGCAGCTTGAAACCTCCTGACGAACCTTGCGCTTCCCATACTCCTTAGGTTGCTTCTTGTACTTAAACCGCTTCGCTTCTACAGCAAGAGCCAGCGCGTCTGCCTCACTCATGATAGGAAAACAGATCGCTCCTAAACGCTGCATCACCGTAACGACGACTTCCGGTCCAAGCGGCAGAAACGGACGTAACAACGAGTTAACCATGGTTACCCTCCTTTGGCGTGACCACTACCGGCCAGCGCAGAGACAAGGGATGCCAATCACCGGTTTCGTGCGGACAAACCTTGTGAGACGTAAGTTCGTAGCCTCGACTCGCTATTTGATCCAGAAACTCGGGAATTGCACCTTGATCCAAGAGCGACGCATGAAGCGTGCCACCTGGAACGAGGTACTGCCAAGCTTCGTCAAATAATTGCCGATTGAGCCGCAAACCCGGGTCATAGATGGCCCGTTCCCACGGCTTGCTCACAGCAGCGTCACGCGATGGCAAGTACGCCACGATTGTGTCGAACGACCCACGGAGCCCCGAAAACATATCCGTGCACACCACCTTAACGCGGAACGTACGGTGACGCTGAATGTTCAACAGCGTGTTCCGGCAGGCCACCTCACAAATGTCCGTCGCAATAACCTCCTTCGCCCCGCATAATCCCGCCATGATCCCACGTACGCCACAGCCACACCCCAGATCCAAGACTCGCCGTCCCAGATACATGTCAATGTTTTTTCCGCTTAACCCTTTCTTAGAGCTAAAAGCAGGGTATGGCGCAAAAACACCGGGCAAGACTCGCCATTCATAGCCACGGTACTCTACCACTCGGTCCGTCTGAGACGGCGCCTCTTCATAGATGTCGAAGGTAGTGCTCCTTGTTCGTCGAAACAGTAACTACCCTAAGAGGAGTTTCACTACTTGTGATAAAGACCTGGTTGGCCTGTGGATTCCACAGCACCGCGGTGAACACGCCTCCTCCTTCAAAAAACATCAGAATCCAAGAGAATTGTTGACGTGTAAATCCAGCAACGATTGAGTTGTTCATGTGCTCCCTTTTCCAATCAAAAAACCTGCCCGAGATAGGCAGGTTTCCAGGTTTTGATTAATTCGCGTAACTCAAAACCTGCCTTCTCGTGCGGTAAAGAAGGAAGCAGTCCAGATAAAACTTGTCCAAGTCGTTAATCTTTTATTCAAAATCATAAATAAAGTATAACACAAATATGCAATAGAAAGAATATTCGAAAAAAGTTTTCGTGAGTATAGGTACGAAACAGCTGTTTCGTACCTATACTCGAAGCCGCACGTCCGTTAGTCGGCGGACGCAGCAGCCAGGTCGTCTGCTGTCGCAGGCCGAATCACGTACTCGTAGGCATCCAACTCGCCCACGGGCAAGGCGTCTTCACCGGGCGCGCGAGTACCCACATGCACTTCACCCGTCCCTTCCTCCCACTGGTCCGGATAGGTGATGATGTCGAATCCGGAAGGCTTGTTGATCAACCTCATAGCCTCCCGAACTACAATACCGCGTTCCCGCGGCAAACCAACGCGCTCACCAGTTTCTCTTTTGGTAAGCTGGTACAGATTCTCAGCCATCGCAACCTCCTCTAGTTGTACCGCCGTCGATGCACGTAAATTATATACTAAAAACATTGCTTTAGCAAGGCTATTCCACAAAGATGTCCACCGATTTATATAAACCTTAGGGGTCGAACGCTAAGACAATAACTAACCATGAAAATACCTCGGCGCAAACCGGGGCATTTTCATGGTGGACCATAGGAGAGTCGAACTCCTGACCTCAGCAATGCGAATGCTGCGCTCTACCAACTGAGCTAATGGCCCTTATTCATATGGAGTAATTATACCGCACTTACGTCTTACGGAAAAGAATTACTTCCATGAAACACAAAACCGGGCGTTAACCCGGTTTTGTGTTGGTGGACCTGCGCGGATTCGAACCGCGGACCTTCTCCTTGCAAAGGAGTTGCTCTACCAGCTGAGCTACAGGCCCTTAAAAGGGCTCACAAACTTATTTAAGGAAGTTACTGCTGAATCTGTCTTCACAGATTATTCGTAACCAACTGACAAGCTGTCAATTGAAAGTACTGTCTAATTATACGTTTTTATACGTAATTTTTCAAGACATTCCAGGCAATAACGACTGCAACCACCTGGGTGAGAATACCCAAGAGCCAATAGCGGTGCATCGGGAATGTCTTTGTCCATACGTGATGGATCGCGTCATGAAAGCGGTGAAAACGGCTCCCGAACCAAGACTTACGAAATGGCTTATTCCAAAATGGCACGTTATCGATTAAATCTGGAAGAAATCCACCAAAGGCACCCCACGCAAACGGATGAAGCGTCGAGAAATCAAACCAGGAATACCAAAGAATACACACGATTGTAGCGGCGATAATAACATCACAAAACGCCTGAACATAAATCGCCTGCGAAAAGATAACATCACCTTTTTTATCTTTTGGAGCGTAGGGAGGATGATCTAAGTGTGGAATAAGATCCATCGCAAAATGAGAAGCCGTTCCGGCTACTAACGCTGCAAGCGGATTTCCGGTAACAACCCCAACCGCACCGCCTACTAAGACATGAGCAATGGTAATCATATAGCTATGATAACAAAAAACAGTCACTCCTTGTAGTCGACCTCCTTACTTGGTATAGTCCTCTTGGGAGTAACAATTACATGGCACTCGATGATCTCCTTCGAGAGAAGATCGGCTTGGCTTTCCGTGTTGTCCAACAGGTGAATCCAGCAGTTAATATGGGGATAATCGAGCAACAGTTTTTTGAGGCTCTGAATCCCCTCGTCGACGACGAATCTCACCCGGCAGTCCTGGAGCCTTACCGGGTTGTATTGCAAGGAGTAAAAGATTCCGAGATTCGACAAATCCGAGTTTACGACCGACATGGCGGGCTCGCCGCAATCCGGTGCTTCCGCCAGTTACGGATGGGTGCTCACCCTATCCTCGTCTGGATGCTTCGGGAAGAGAATCGGAACCGACCTCATCCCTGGAGAACTCTTGCCGAAAAATCCGGAATGTACGCGTCACCCGGCAACGTAAACGGCCACCTAAAACCACTCAAGCTTCCTTGCCTCATTTCACTAGGAGAGAAATCCGAACTTCAATGGATGATCTCGGTGAGCGAGGTGATATGGGAGTAAGACTTACCCAATCCCGGACGAACAAAGACCGCGCGTATTCGTACGCGCGGCTTCTTTTACGGATAATATCTCATTTATTGTAATAACTGATCTAAGCTAAATCCCGCCCGGTCACAGATACCCGCTAAGTCTTCTTTGCGAAATATCCCTTTTTTCAGGAGGAAGTGAACCATCTCTTCCCGAACCGTCGGAGCGAATGAGGATTTTAATAAACTCACCATACTACTATCTTGAGTAATGTTCTTTTGTTCGTAGTCCACCAAATGCGGTAAAAACACACCTGTTACTTCTGAACCGAAGTGAGGTGAATGAGATGCTTGTTCCTGCAACTTACGTAACTCCTGATAGGTTACCTGCGCCGCAAAGGCATGGGTGGTAAGTGGGCCAAAGTCATGGGCCACGATGGGTTCCAGACTGAGTGTTAACGTATGGCCGATTTCCTCTTCTACTTCACGAATTGCGGCCTGTTCTAAGGTTTCGCCTGGATCTACCTTACCTCCAATAAATCCGCACCAGTTATCCCACCGGTTCATCATTAAGCATGTTGGAACAACCAATCCATGACGATCAAGCTTGGGATGTTCTTCCCAGGGCATACCATCTAACGCATATAAAATAACAAAGGCGGCTTGTTTCTTGCCTTCTACCCCTTTATAAAAATCGACTGTATGCATACGAGTTACCTCTATATATCTAATTAAAGTAATAATAACTTGTTAATCTAGAGATGGAAAGGTATACAGCCTCGTGTGATTTTGTTAAAATTCCGGAGAAGTACTTCTCTGTTCGACGCCCTGGAGAAAATCCATGAAGTTCCTGCTTGGCACAGTTCGGCCAATTTCGTTATTGGCTTGGATTCCTGTCGTCGCGGGAGCCTGCTTGGCAGGGTCGCTCGGCTGGGGAGTTCTCTACGGTTCAATTGGCGCCATCCTCTCTGTAGGATGGATCAACGCGTTTAACAACGTAATAGACCGGCACATCGATCGGCTTAATCCCGCGAAAAAAACTCTGGCTGCGACTAACCCAGTCAAAGCCTATGAAGTGGCGCTCTATCTTCTTCCAGGAATTACAGTTATGCTGCGACAACTGGAGTACAACAACGTTCTGTTGGCTATGCTTTTCTATTTGGGATATTGGTACAGCTATCTCTTCGGGCGAGTACCCTATCTTAAGAGAATCGTTGTGGCAACATGCGTAGCGGGTACGTCATTCATGCTAGCCGCTCAGTACCCTCCCCAGTTCTGGATGTGGGTAATGAGCGCTTTTGCTTTTATCTTCATTCGCGAAAGCGGAAAGGACAAAGCCGACAGGGTGGAAGACAAGCAATTTCGCTTCGTATATCCACAGAAAATAGACTGGTGGTGTATTACAGCACCTGTGCTCGGGGCAGTACTCTTCCTCGGATGTCTGATAGCTGCCGGTCAGCCCATCGGGCTCGATGATATAGCTCTGGCAACTGGCGTTACGATCGCCATCTGGTCGTACATCCAGATCCGCGTTGTTTACGGCCAGTACCATGCATCCTTCAGACATCGAACTCCAGCCGGACGCATGGGTATGGTGGTTGCCCTCGTGGGTCTCATGCCTGCCTTTGTAAGTACGCCATTACTCCTCGTCGTGTGGATTAACTCGGTATCGATCTTGTACAGATCCTACCTTCCGAGCCGATTCGCACGACAACTCATGGCGATCGTGCACGACGCCGCTCTGTGGGGTACCTTGCCGATCATTGCGGCTTGCCGCATCGGAACACTGGCTCCAAGTTTGGTAATAGCAGCCGGAATCCTCTTTACTGGTACGCTTGCCAACCAACTTATGCGGCGACGGGTCGTCGTGTAACTCAGCCCCTAGTCGCAAACCTCTCTCACTCCGCCTGAAAAGGCGGAGTGCATTTTATTAAAGGACATCACTTTTACTAACGAACTTGATGAAAGCATAAATATCGTGTAAAATTAACAGAGTAATAATACCCATTTGTATGGGCGTATAGCTCAGCTGGTTAGAGCGCGTCACTGATAATGACGAGGTCCATGGTTCGAGTCCATGTACGCCCACCAAATGGGTGTTTTTGTTATAAAGAAAATCGCCAGCGGATCGCTGGCGAAATAACAGTCTTGAGTGGATTCGAACCACCGACTTCTCGAGCAAGCTCGAGCGCTCTACCCCTGAGCTACAAGACTTACCGCGGAAGGCCGGATGCTTAGCCGCACATGAGATGATCGGTCACCTCCCCGGGCTTATTCCCACACGCCGCCGGAGTCCCGATCAGAAGATAGGCCACACCGTGGCCAAATACGGGAATGCAGACAGGTACCTGGAGGGATCTTCGAGATCTTGCAGCGTTTCTCCCGTAGGCAGCTCGAGAGTCAGAGCTACCACCTGAACTTGATTGGCGCCAGGGCAATCATGACGGACACCGGCGAAGAGAGACTTAACCGCTTCCCTCGGCGTGCGTAACGGCAGCGTGAATTGCCGGGTTTCAACCCGACGACCCACCGTGACGTAGGCACGGGCATGCCCTTGCAGGATA
>DASWYB010000074.1:0-9191 GCA_036405195.1 Patescibacteria group bacterium | reverse complement strand
AATTAGAGATGAAACAGACCAAGAAACTTATCAAAGATAAGTACGATATTGTGATGCCCGATACTGAAACAGCTCGGCTTGTTACATTGATCAAAGAACTTGAGTGGTGGCAAAAGGCTAGCGCAAAATCAGACTCACCTCGGCAATTCAGAGAAGAGCAGCTCGACGATTTACGAGAACTCTTAGAGCAGTCTGGTGGTCAGAATTTATCTCGATTAGATGTTCGCAACCATGCAACATCTCTTTTGGCTCTTGTGCCAATGAAGGAAAAGCAACGGGTAGCCGATGAGATACGCGGTATTCTTGTAGAACATCGACCCGTGGCTTACGAGCCCGTAGTAGCCAAGAAGACAGCTGAATTACTTAAAATTCATTACGATGTAACACTTACCGATGAGCAGCTTGAACAAGTCATCCCATTCTTAACCAGAAAACTCTGGTACGAAGTAGGACTCGATAGCTCACTTGAAGAGTGCTTAGACGACCTTATACTTTATGCCAATAAACGAAAGCGTGGCGAACGAGTAAAAGACGCCATATTACATGATGCGATCCGACAAGCTCTTGATTTGACAGTTTCAAAGTTCACAGAGCAAAGGATAGACCCACTCTACAATCAACAGGTTTGATGCGATTTTATGGTAATATAGTAACGTATAAGCTTAGTATTAAATGTGAGGATTTATATGGATAAAGGCGTACTCCTAATCGGTGGAATAACAGTCGCAGTACTGGCTATTATCATCGGAATCACTTCGGCAGACCCCAGTGCAAAATACGCGGGTAAAGAAGCAGTTGGCGAAGAAGTTGCTTTGCTTGAGGCAAAACACATTCCTGACGGTTCGCCCCGGCCGGAATACAACTCTAACCCACCTACATCTGGTTCTCACTACATACAGCCTGCCCCTTGGGGAATAAAAACCGAGCAGATTCAAGACGAAACACTCGTACACAACCTCGAGCATGGTGGCGTTTGGATTACGTACAATCCACAAACCGCGTCACAAGAGATCGTAGATAAACTCACTGAGATTGCACGCGGATATCGCAGTAAGGTTGTACTGTCGCCTCGAGTCCAAAACGATAGCGTTATTGCTTTAGCGTCTTGGGGTAAAATCTCTAAGTTAGATAGCGTTGATGAAGCAAAGATTCAAGAATTTATTGGCCGCAATAAGAATAAAGGCCCTGAACAAGTTCCCGATTAGGAGTCGCATGAAAAATTCTTCAGCCATATTTATTGCGATCGGAGTACTAGTGCTCCTCGCAGCAATTTTCTTTTTTAATAAGTCAGCAAATCCCGAGCCTGCCGTTACAGCAACGCCGACGGGACAGCAGTCGACTACTGCGAGCAGCGAAGCATCGCCTATACCTTCTCCAACGCCTAGCGTTGCGGAACTTATTATCAATGTCCCAGCAGACTTAACACTTACAGCTCAGACGTTACGTGTCAAAGAAGGCGAAAAAGCAACAATTAAAGTAACCTCACAAGTAGCCGACGAAGTTCATTTGCATGGTTACGATTTAAGCCAAGCAGTAGGACCAGGTACACCTGCGCAGATAGATCTTACCGCCGATAAAACCGGCCGTTTTGAAATCGAATTGGAAGAAAGAGGTAAGGCCATTGGTATCCTCGAAGTGTATCCGAAATAGTATGAGTCAACTTCTGTTCGCCACTATCTTCACGTTCTTATTTCCCGCTATTGCTTCAGCCCACGGGATTGGTGAAGTGTATAAACTACCCGTCCCGCTTCACTACTATTTAGCTGGTGCTGGTGTGGCGGTGGCGGTGTCTTTCTTTGCCCTTGGCTTATTTTTCAATAAACCATCAAGCGGAAAAGAGCTCAATCGGATCGTTCATGTACCTTGGCTGTCGTCCGTACTTAAAGGTGGACGAGTATTGGCCGTCCTTCTCCTCCTGTTAACAATTGCTACAGGCGCGTTTGGCGCAGATGACCTATCTAAGAACTTTGCTCCGACCTTTTTCTGGGTCTACTTTTTAATTGGCTTTAGTATCTTAAGTGCACTGATCGGAAACCTCTGGGACAAGCTTAATCCTTGGAAGACGCTGGCATATGCTACCGGCTTACCAAGGAAAACAGGCAAACAAGTTTCTGGCTGGGTTGGGGTCGTGCTGCTCTTAGGATTATTTTGGTTGGAACTGGTATCAGGAAAATCATTTATACCTTCGACGGTAGGACTCGCTCTCCTGGGATATAGCTGGTTTGCGATTGTCTTTTCTCGTTTCTACGACAATTGGTATACGGAAGGTGAGTTGTTCTCCGTTCTCTACGGTTTTATTGGGAAGCTTGCTTTTGTTCGTATAAGCGACGATAACACCTCTCTTATTCTCACTAACCCTTACAAAGGAACAAAAGCTGCCACGGCTCATTGGTGGACGCTTGGACTGGCAAGCGTCCTACTAGCCGGTGCTAGTTTTGATAGTTTGAAAGAAAGCACGCTTTGGTTTGACTGGATTCAAGCTCTCGGTTTCACCGGGTCAACATATAAAATTGCTGATACGCTTGGTCTGATACTGGCACCAATCCCATTCTATGCACTCTATCTCGCAGCGATTGGGATTATGCGAAAACTAATGGGCAATACGTATGACTTTAAAACCCTGGCCTACCGTTTCGTGTGGTCGCTCATCCCAATCGCCTTCGGCTATACGCTGGCGCATAACTTCTCATTAACCATTGTGGCTGCTCCCTCAATGCTTGCGTTCCTTTCTGATCCGTTTGGGTTTGGCTGGAACCTTTTTGGCACGGCTGACTTTGCTCAAACGAATCTCTTACTTGGCGCGAAAGCAGTCTGGTTTACTGAGATTGGCTTTATTGTCGCGGCTCACATTGCTGGCGTCTGGTTTGCCCATGTTGTCGCGATGCATCTCTTTCCTAATACGCAACAAGCAACGAAGAGCCAGTATCCTATGCTTTTGCTTATGGTTGGCTATACGGTAATGACCTTATGGCTTTTATCTCAACCTATTGTCGTACGTTAGCAGTCTATGTCTCTAGCTTTTCAGCTTCTTCCCAGGCTTCAACACCTTCAGATATACTATAGAAAGCAAGTACTAAGGCTACGATTGGGTCAGCCCACCACCAACCCCAGAGAGCATTAACGCCTAAGCCTATCAGCAGGCTCAGTGAAAGATAATTGGATAACCATGTCTGATCAGCTTGGCTGATAATAACCTTGTTATTCAGTGCTATGCCGGTTTTCCTCTGCACAAGAGCGATCGGTACCATGATAGCAAGAGCAACAAAGCTCCAGACGATCCCGATAGTTGATGGCTCTGCCTGGCTTCCGGTTAAGAGATCACTAATTGCTTTAAACCCAACGTAAGCGGCAAGGACAAAGAAACTTACGGCAATGAGACGCAGTGGTAGTTTTTTGTCTCGTTGACCGTTGCCTCGCAAATACCAAGCCGTTACGATCGCAGCGAAGACCTCAATGCCAGAATCTATCCCAAAGCCGATAAGGGCGACGGAATTAGCCAAAATACCGGCTGTAACCGCTACCATGCCCTCGATGACATCCCAAGCGATAATGAAATAGGCAAGGAGCAACGCCTTCCGAATGAGGGAAGCTCTATCAGTAACGGGTGCAGTCATAAATCTCCTTGGCGTGTTCTTGTAAAATTGTCCGGGCTGAAGCAAGAATTGCTTCTATCTCGGCTGTAGCAGTACGATAATAGACTTGTCGGCCCTGTTTCTCTCGTTTGACGAGTCCGCAATCAAGCAGACAGGCTAAGTGCATGGAAACATTCGGCTGCGAAAGCTGCGTCACCTCAACAATGTCTGAAACCGTTTTTGGTTCTTCAGCAAGTACGTGCAAGATATGCAGCCGTGATTGATCGCCCAGCCCTTTGAAGATCTTAGTCTCAAGTTGTAATTGGTCTTTGTCCATAGTAGTATACATATATCATTATACGCTGATATATTCAATATAAACCCTAGATGAGGTATGTATGCAAGAACCACAGACAACCACCCTCTATATCGCTGGTATGGATTGCGCCTCCGAAGTGCAGGATGTTGAAAATGCCTTAAAATATGACGGCATTCTCGGTCACGAGATCAGCTACCTGACACAAAAGGCAGTTGTTACGTATGACCCGGCAAAGTTAACGCCGGAGACGATCGTTGCTCGCATCGAGAAACAGACTGGTTATAAAACAAAGCTCTTTAAAGAAAGAGCTAAAAAAGATGAGGTGAAGGAAGGCAATAAATTCGCCAAGCCTATTCTTGTTAGCAGTGCGGTTTTGCTTGCTCTTGGCCTTGCTGGACCGTTTCTTGGTATAGCAGAATTAATTGCTGCTATTTTACTTGGTGGTTCGCTTGTTATTGTTGAGCTGCCAATTCTTGCTAAAGCATTAAAACGTTTTAAATCAAATCCTTTCAATGCCGATATTTTGATGGCTTTAGCCGGGATCGGCTCGTTTCTGATCGGCCACTATAGCGAAGGAGCGGCAGTACTACTTCTCTATACCCTGGCAGAGCTGCTTGAAGACTATACCGTCGACCGAGTACGGCAAACGACGAAAAGGCTCGCTGAGCTCTTGCCTCAACGCGTCCTACTTAAAGTAGGCAATACCAGCAAAGAAGTCATGGTTGAAGATTTAAAAGTCAGCGATGTTATCTTAGTAAAGCCCGGTTGGCGGTTGCCTATTGACGGCGTTATCGTCAGCGGCCAATCAACCCTCGATCAAGCCTCGGTGACCGGCGAATCAGTTCCTGTAGAAAAGAATGTGGGGGATGAAGTCCTATCCGGTACATTAAATATTGACGGCTCGCTCGAAGTTAAGGTAACCCGGCCGTTTTACGACTCAACGACAAACCGCATCATTGATTTGGTAATGGAAGCTCAAGGACGCAAAGCTAATATTGAAAAGTTTGTAGATCGTTTTTCTCGCTATTATACGCCGACCATGCTGGTCTTAACTATTCTCGTTGCCTTGATCCCACCGCTCCTCTTCAATCAGCCGTTTTCAACCTGGTTCTATCGTTCATTGGTTGTATTAATCATTGCCTGCCCCAGTGCTTTTCTCATTTCAACCCCAATCACCGTTCTTGTCGGCCTAACAGCGGCCATGCGCAGCGGCATCTTAATTAAGGGGGGGTATTTACCTTGAAGCATTAGCCAAAATCCAGGCTGTCATCTTCGATAAAACCGGAACTCTTACCCTGGGGAAGCCCTCGGTTGTAGCAATCATTCCACAGGGTAATTACAGTGAAAAAGAAGTCTTGCGGCTGGCGGCTAGTGCTGAGGAAAAATCTTCCCACCCCTTAGCGCAAGCAATTGTGCAAAAGGCAAAGGAGCAGAAAATCTCCTTAGCTCACGCTGAGATTAAGGAAATGTCAGGTAAGGGCGTGCTTGCTCGTTTTGAAGGCAAAGAAATCCTTGTCGGGAAATTGGCATTCCTTACCGAACAAAAGGTTAAAGTTGTCGCCGTCGAAGAGAGTGCCTACACTCAAATAGGAGTCGCAGTCGACAAGCAGTTTATCGGTTTTCTTCATGTTGCCGATACTAAACGGCCGGAAGCCCGCGAAGCACTCGAGCAGTTAAAAAAGATGGGCATAAAAGATACGGTGATGCTGACCGGAGACCAAGAGCAGGTGGCGGCTCAAATTGCTGGCGAAATTGGCATAACCAAATATTACGCGAACTTACTCCCTCAAGATAAAGAAAAAATTGCAAAGCAGCTTCGACAACAGTACGGCGCTGTCATTATGGTCGGAGACGGTATCAATGATGCGCCGGTTCTCGCAACAAGTAACGTCGGTATCGCTATTGGTACAGCCGGCAATGATATTGCCTTAGAGGCAGCCGATGTAGCCTTAATGGGTTCTGATTTACGAGCCGTTCCTTACTTGATTCGACTTGGCAAGAAAGCCGTTATGAAGCTTCGAACGAACTTAGTAATTGCTCTAGGCTTAAAGCTTCTCATGATTCTACTTGGTGTCTTTGGCCTTATTCCGTTATGGGTAGCTGTACTAGGAGATGATGGCGCTACCTTGTTGATCATTGCCAATGCCTTGCCGCTGCTGCGGTATAAACTGAAGGTTTAATCCCCAAACTAAGGAGGTATCATCATGTTTCTTATAGCTAGCCGAAACTTACTCCAAGAAAAAACCCGCCTCTTGATTAGTGTGATTGGCGTGGCCTTCAGTGTTATCCTTATCGTCTTTCTTGTGGGAGTCTACCAGGGGTTGAACATTGAGCTTGGCAAGTATATTGCGACCATTCCGTCTGACCTGTGGGTAGCCCAGGAAGGAAGCAAGAACCTCTACGACAGCACATCTGTCCTGCCGGCTGCAGCCCAGCCAGACATTGAGGCGGTCGAAGGCGTGGCGTCAGTCAAGCCGTTCCAGGGCAGGCAAGCGGCAGTCGAGGTTAATGGTAAGGAATACCGGGCATTTGTCGTCGCCACTGGCGAGGGTTCTCCCGCCCAGCCGCCGAATATCGTGGAAGGGACGGCTGACATGCGAAGCGGCGAGATAATCTTAGACCGAGTGGTAACAGGCGCCAAGCTCGGCCAGGAGGTAACAGTCGGCGGCAAGCCATTTACCGTAGCTGGAATCACCGAGGGTGGCAATGTATTAATTGTCTCCTATGCCTTCGTCATGGCGGAAGACGCGGTGCGCCTATTCCGCTCCTCGGAGGTGGTCAACTACTTCGTCGTGGAGACCGAAGATGGTGCCGATACCTCAGCCGTCGCTGCCGCCATCGAATCGGCGGTGCCCGACAGTAAGGTCCGGGGCGTAAGCGAGTTCGTTGAGAACTCCATCTCCGTCGTCAAGGAAGTCTTCCTGCCGATAATTTCCATACTTTCCCTGATTGGCGGCATCGTCGGCATGACCGTGATAGGCCTCACTATCTACACCTCGGTCCTGGAAAAGCGGCGGGAGTACGGGGTCTTGAAGGCGCTGGGTATCCGCAACGGTCAGCTGTACAAGATAGTTTTACAGCAGTCCCTTCTCACTAGCGTCC
Source organism: Patescibacteria group bacterium (assembly GCA_036405195.1). Lineage (GTDB taxonomy): Bacteria > Patescibacteriota > UBA1384 > 2-12-FULL-50-11 > DASWYB01 > DASWYB01. Next base: position 2,198 of record DASWYB010000074.1, on the reverse strand, counting down.
TGGGATATGCTGTCGGTGGACTTATGGCATTCGGCCTGATGAGCCTTGCTACGAGACTAGCTCCCGCGTTCATCGCCGAAGTTCGTCCAATTGATATGGGGTGGCTCTTCGTAGCTACCCTCCTGATGGGCGGGCTTGCCGCCTTTCTACCGGCACGAAGACTCACGAAGATTGATCCAGCGGAGGTATTTAAATCATGAGAGCTATTACTGTCCACAACGTTAGCAAAATCTATGGCAAAGGTCACGCTGCCGTCAAAGCGGTCCAAGATGTCACCCTTGCCATTGAACCTGGGGAGATAGTCTTAATTATGGGTCCTTCAGGATCAGGTAAGACCACCCTATTATCGATGATCGGCACGCTCCTTAGACCAACCGAAGGGTCAATTGTTGTTGGTGATCTTGCCACTCGCTCCTTAAATGATAACCAGCTGGCTGACTTACGGCTGGAATCCATTGGCTTTATCTTCCAAAGCTTCAATCTGCTGTCGGCTCTCACTGCGAAGCAGAACGTCATGGTGCCTCTGATAGCCGGCGGTGCACCGAAGCGCGAGGCTGGGAAGCGGGCAGAGACCCTCCTTACTCGCTTAGGATTGGGTGAGCGTATAAATAGCCTTCCGGCAGACCTATCTGGAGGCGAAAAACAGCGTGTCGCTATTGCACGCGCGCTCATTAATGAGCCCAAGATTATCCTAGCTGATGAACCGACGGCTAACCTTGACTCAGAGACTGGCCATGAAGTCGCTACGCTGTTATGTGAGATTGCCTGCAACGAAAATCGAGCAGTCGTGATTGTCAGTCACGATCCCCGTCTACGTGATGTCGCCAAGAGAATTTATACCATTGAAGATGGAAAGCTTATAAAAGAAGAAGCAGGTGGTCATAATAAAATATGTCCCGTGAGGCATACGTAAAAATCAATGTTGGGATGTAGTGCAATCCTCGCCCTCATACTCAACTTCAATTGTGACATGTTCAATATTGCCCTCATGAGCTATTTTTTTGATTTCGCATTTTAGATCATAAACTTCTTCTTGCGATGTGTCCTTATTAACTGCCACATGAGTGGTAAGCACATTATACTCGCCGTCCAAGGACCAAATATGGGTATCGTGGACAGCCTGAACCTTTGATAATGCCGTTATGCTTTGCTCTAAGCTCTCAGTGTCAACTGAATCCGGTACGCTTTGGAGAAATATCTTTACTGTTTTACGGAGATTCTTGACCACATTCCAGAGTACATACAGAGTGATGCCCAGAGAAAGTAACGGATCTAAAATATGAAGATCCCAGAAATACATAACAATACTGACGATAAGCACCGCGACCCAACCGAGCACATCTTCGAGCAAATGCCACGTCACTACCCGTTCGTTCATGCTCTTGCCGCTTCGTAGTCGCAGGACTGCCAGGCCATTAATGCCTATCCCGACGAGAGCAAGGACAAACATGCCTTGGGCGTTGGAGTGTTCAGGATTCATGAGTCGAGGGAGCGCCTCGGTTAGGATATAGATTGATCCAACCACTAAAACGATACTGTTAATAACGGCTGCTAGTAATGAAAAGCGTTTATAGCCATAGGAGTAGACGTTATCGTGCTTTTTCTTGGAAACCCGATCTAAATACCAAGATAGTCCCAGTGAAAACGTATCGCCCAAGTCATGAAGCGCATCGGAAAGAATTGCTAAGCTATTGGTAAAAAGGCCACCCACAATCTCAATGAGGGTAAATACTAAGTTGAGAAAGAAAGCTGTCTTTATGTTACCGGTACTATCGTGATGGTTATGCGAGTGATCGTGGCTCATGCGTGAATTCCTTTCCGGTAGGTGTCACTGTGAAAATAGAGAAGAATAAACACCCCAACAATAAAAACAAGTAGTAAGCCACCGATAACTAGAATATCTGCCCACAGGGGTAAGTCAGCAGGACCTGACATACCTATCGGCCCCGCTGCTGGGATATCGTCATGACCATCACCGTTTCCGTGGGCCAAAACAGGAGTTATGAAGCTAATACAAACGAACACTGCACTTACTAAGGAAACCATGAGGCTTTTCATGCTGCTTACTCCTTGGTGCCAACTAAGAAACGAGCTTGCCATGCTTGGTACTTGGATTTAAAGACTTGCTTATTCACTTCTTGACCGTCACGAGTAACAGTGTAGGTTACTTCAGTATCAGCACCCGGGTGAGGTTTCTC
>DASWYB010000073.1:0-7620 GCA_036405195.1 Patescibacteria group bacterium | reverse complement strand
AAAACGGATAAAGACGCTTTCGAATGCCCGTTCACCTTGTCCGCGTTTAATACGGGCAAATGCTCGTCCTGCTTCAAAGAGCGGGGTTTGTAGGAGGGAAAAAGGAATGTCGTGTTTAAGGTTCTCTGTCGATTCCAGGTTGGTAAGTAAAATTAGTACATCATCAGTTTGAATTTCCCCCGATGTGATAACCGAGAAGTTAGGTGTTTCTCCTTCTTTTGCGTCAGCCGTTTCAACAAGTTCGAGGAGCTCGCTGCCACGTGACAGATAGGCGAGGGGTTTCCCAATATGGGTAAGGTGGACTTCGTCACCAGCTAAAAGGGCAATTACACCGTCGATGGCGCCAATGGTATCACGGCTGCGTGTGTATTGACGGATCTGTTCGTTCAACCGAACGAGGGTTTGTTCAAAAGAAGTTAAAAGGTCGGGCGTGTGGTTTCGGTAGTATTCACGAATCAATGTATTAATAAGTGATGCAATAAAAGCACCCTGGGTTGTGTGGGCATGATTCAAAAGGATCGCAAAACTGCCTCGTTTGCGGTGATCTTCGTCGAGCGGTTGATAAACCTGATTCGCAACGTAATGATTGGGGACACCCTGTGCGTGTATGAGACGCACGGACTCAATTTTCATTGCCCCATCCTCCTTAACTTCATCGCCTGGGAAACGATCGAAGTTGCTCTCGTATTAAAACGGAGTAAACGAATATCTTCTGGTCGGGACGGACGGATTTGAACCGTCGATCTCCGGACCCCCAGCCCGGCGCACTAGGCCGCTATGCTACGTCCCGATACACTGAAGAATTTTACGCTCCTCGCCCGGTTACATAATTGGGCTAGTTTCTAGGTGGGAGTCCTGTCCTCACACCCACGGGCGGGAGGAACCCTCATTTCGCCGGAGCGGAATGAAGCCAGAAGGCCGAACCTTTATCCAGGCAAGCCTGGATCCCTGAACCTCCGAAGAGATTCATAGGCCCAATAATATTAGTAAGCCAAAATGTAACCGAGCAAAGGAGCTTGAACCAATAATAGCACATTCTTGAGACCGAAGAAATGCGCTTACAGGGAGAAAGTTGCTTGTGTTATGAACCGGAAAAGAATGTCGACGCCTCGTAAGAGCCAATCTCCTAAGCCCAAATTTCCAATCCGGAACATGAGGAAAAGTATAATGATAAGAAAAAATCCGTATTGAACTAATGCATCGTAGGTTGGTTCTGGCACTATGAGTTTGAGAAGTTTTGATCCATCAAGCGGGGGAATGGGGATAAGGTTGAAAAGCATAAGGCTTAAGTTAATAAAAATAAACAGACTTAATACTTCTTGCACTCCGGTAAGAGGAATAAGGCGATAGGCAATTCCAAGAATGATTGCGGTAATAAGGTTGCTCGCGGGACCGGCTAACGCAACTTTCACAATATCTTGGTTGGATTTAAGGCGCCTTTCGTCGACGGGAACGGGCTTTCCCCAGCCAAATCCCGCAAAGAGGAAAAGTAACGTACCAACCAAATCTAAATGGGCTAAAGGATTAATGGTTGTTCGGCCCATAAGCTTTGCGGTAGGGTCGCCAAGTTTATCGGCAGCCCATGCGTGCGCGGCTTCGTGAATACCAATTGCTAGGCCGATTGCTAAAAGGAAAATAATGCCATGGATAGGGTTGGAGAGAAGAAGGTCAAAAACCATAGAGGATGTCACTTTCAGTTATTGCATATCGACGAATCAAATAGACCACCGTTAGAGATAGAAGGCCTAAGAAACGCTTGTCTCGAATCAAAAATTATGATACCATGATCAGGTAGTAAAGGAAAATTGTGATGAAGAAAACCTTCGATCGTACTCAACTTGGCCCAATGTGCATTTCGTGCGGCAAAACAACTGTAATGGGGATTAATAAACCTCACTCACAGAAGCGCACGAAGCGAATCGTAAAGCCCAACATTCAGTCGTACATGGGCTTGCCTTTGTGCACCCGCTGTCTTCGCTCTCTTAAAGAGAAGCAAGCGGCATTTGTTTCTGCGTAATACGCAATTATATTTTCCGTATAAACTAAAAGACCCCGGATACATTTCCGGGGTCTTTTAGTGTCTGATCGGTTATTCGTCTTGAGGAACAATGCCGTCAGTGGTTTCTTCTTCGGTAGGGGTTTGCTCTGGTTTAGGGGCGGGAAAACCCTGTTCAGCCAGTTGCTTTTTGAAATCGTCGTAAAAACACTCGCTGCACAAAACATCTTCAGGCTTGCGAGGTTCGGTTGCCATCTCTCCGACTTTACCGCATTTTTTGCAGGTTATTTTAAAGAGCGCTTTGTTAGCGGATCCAGCGCCAGCAGGTGCTCCGGCAGGGGCTTTCTTTTTAAGAACGCGACAATCTTTACACCGAGTTGGTGCGTTAGTGAATCCTTTTTCGGCGAAGAATTCTTGATCCCGCGCGGTAAAGACGAATGATTTACCACAGTCGCGGCAGGTAAGTGTTTGATCCTGGTAGGGCATGTACTCCTTAAATTTATTGGTTTTAGAATGTATCTTTTAGAGAAGACAAAGCTAGTATCGTTTGACACGTTCAGTATACTATAATGACTAGGTGTCTACAATGAGTTCCCAATCTTTTCTTTCAGAAACATCCGAAAGTTTAGCCCACGCGACGGCGATTATTGGTGCCAGCCTTGTGGAGCGGACGCAGCTTATTTCGCACCTTAATATTTCTCCTTTTGATACAGTGATTCTTAACGCCGCCGAAACAGGAGGAATCAAAGAAACGCGGGAATTTGCCAATCAGCTTTTACTTTCGCCCCAATTTGGGAGTGTACGGCTAGGTTTAACTCTGGAAGCCGATAAGCTTAGTCCTCAGGCTCAAAATGCACTCTTAAAGCTCCTGGAAGAACCTCCTACTCGAGTAAAACTAATTCTTTTTATTTCTCGTGAAGCCGATGTTTTGGCTACGGTTTTGTCTCGCTGCCGAGTTTATTACGGAAGCCATGCTCAAGTAAGTGAGCAAGTTGGGCCGTACCTCAATGACCCGATTGCTCAGCTGCTCGATGCTGAAACTTTGGCCAAAGATGAGCAAGTTGTTTCTCGAGTAAAAGGATGGTTAGCAAGCGAGTATGCAAGCTGGTGCCAGCAAGGCCGTCCGGTGGGGGGGCTCGACGACGTTTTAAAATTCTGGTACTGTTATCGCGACATCGAGGCCGGGATAAATAAGCGATTGCTTCTTGAACAGCTTGTGATATCCTCCCTCTAGGAGTGCCTAATGCTTTATTTGATTCTGACAATTCTAGCAACTGTGATTTTATTAGCGCTTGCGCTGCGACGATTGCCGTATTTGCGTACGCATCGACTTGGGATGGAGATCATGAGTCCGCGACCGTACATTGGCAAAAGTTCATCTCCTTTTATGGATATATGGCAGCGCGTTAAATCTATAATCGGTGGGCTATCGAGCTCGGTCCGTCGTCCTGTATCGCTCCCTATGCCGTCTCTAACACGACCAAACACATTTCAAGCGTCTGTGTCGCCATCGGGAGTTGCAACGCTTCCTACGTCACGGGAAACCGATGTAACCGATACGCTTCCAATGACCGCTCATCCTGGAGATTTTTGGCAAGAAGATGCCCCTCAGCCAACGGGAATTCTCGAAATTCCCACTAAGGGCCTCATTACCCGTCGGGGTGAATCTCAAAAAATCGCCCACGAGCTCGTTATTCGGGCTGATGAATCATTTCGTAAAAAAGACTATAAAGAAGCCGAAAAGTTCTACCTTCAAGCGGCAACTAAGGATCCCGATAATGCCCGTATTTATAGCCGGCTCGGGGTAATTTACCTCCAAGTTAAGAACTATAAAGATGCGGTTGAAGCCTTCCGCGGTGCACTTAAATTCGATGATCGTGTGGCAAGTCGTCACTATAATCTGGCCCTAGCGTATTTGGGGAAGAAAGATTACCGTTTAGCCGAACGGGGACTCCGCGAAGCTGTTCGCCTTGATCCAACTAACGAAAAGTACCGTCAGACATTAGGCGCGATCCAAAAACAAGTCGATTAACCGCTCCGTTGCCTCTAAAAGGGTTGCTGACAGGTGGGGATTATGGTATTCTTATCTGTGTAGTTTGTACTTTCGTAAAGAATTTTTGTGCGCCGACGTAGCTCAGAGGCCAGAGCGGCTGTTTTGTAAACAGCGGGTCGTGGGTTCGATTCCCTCCGTCGGCTCCACGCCGAGTTGGTGGAGTGGTCAATCACGGCTGACTGTAAATCAGCTGCCTTACGGCTTCGGGGGTTCGAATCCCTCACTCGGCACCATATACTCAGAGAGCCTAAAGCTTGAAAGGTATCCGTAAACAACAACGCTGACATAGCTCAGTGGTAGAGCACTTCCATGGTAAGGAAGGGGTCCGGGGTTCAAATCCCCGTGTCAGCTCCAGGACTTCACACCTCTAAAAGGAACGAAGTACCCAACTTTGCCCTTAGAAAGGAACTAAAATGGCCAAGAAAAAAGGAAAAGTGCAGCACGCCGTTATGGAATGCGGCAACTGCCGGAATCGTAACTACAAGACTGAGCGAAACGTTGTAAACGTGACGCAGAAACTTGTATTGAGCAAATACTGCTCAACATGCAAGAAGCATACCGATCACAAAGAAACCAAGTAACAGAAATTCCCGCTCCGGCGGGATTTTCTGTTTAGGGGAAATAAGGTATAATAATTTTTGTACACGGGGGTGTAGTTTAGTGGTAGAACAGCGGTCTCCAAAACCGTTGGCGGGGGTTCGATTCCCTCCACCCCTGCCAACCAAGAAAGCAGCTTTACGGCTGCTTTTTTGGTATAGTACTAATATGAATGAAGTTGAAGTTAAAGCCAGGGCTAAGAATCCAGAAAAACTGTTAGAAGCACTTGCTGATGTAGGGGTAAAATTTAACGATCCTAGCCTACAGCACGATACAATCTATGTGGATAATGATTATGATCCTAAAAATCCTAAGCTAGATAGAAATATTTTACGCCTTCGAAGTGAAACAGGAAGAAATCTTTTGACCCTTAAGCGCGATGGAAAAAATGAACTTGATAGTTTAGAACGAGAAACGGCAATTGCAGATGCGAAGAGCATGCACGATATTTTATTCTTCTTAGGGTATAAACCATTTATTGAAGTAAAAAAGTACCGTCGCAAAGCAAGGTTTAATGACATCGAACTTTGCCTTGACGAAGTTGAGAACTTAGGAATGTTTATTGAAGTTGAAAAGTTGACTCAGGAAGAAGATACCGAAAAGATTCAGGAAGAATTATTTAGTTTCCTCTTGAGCTTGGGTGTTCAGGAAGAAGACAGGGTTACTCAAGGATATGATACGCTGGTACGGCTCTACAATGAAGGAAGTATGAAATAAGAGACTCTACAAATATGCATGATGAGTTAATTTTCAAAATCATTAATCGACATTTTCATACTCAACCCAGCGTAGTCACACGAAAAACTACAGGGCTGTGTAATGAGGTCTACGAAGCCAAGTTGCCGGATCAATCGGTAATTGTCCGGATTGGCGTAACAAATAACAACCTACTAGGAAGTAGTAAATACATCCCGATGTTTCAGCAGCAGGGGATCAATGTTCCTGAACTTTTAGCCGAAGATTATACAGGAACGTTTATTCCGTATCCTTACCATGTGCTTTCCATGTTAGAAGGGCAGGATCTGCCCGACGTTATTGCTGAATTAAACCATGATCAACTAACTAATCTGGCGCACGAAATTGCTCATATTGTAAAAACACTCGAAAAGCTTCCGACGAATGGCAAGTTTGGATGGGTAGGTGCCGATGAATTACATTTGGTTGATAGCTTAACTATTGAGATAGAAAACGAGTTGCAGCGTGCCAATGAACGTATGCGCCAGACAGGGATCTTTGATGAAGATCTTTGGCAGAAAGTAAATGATATTTTCCAATCCAATAAAACGTATTTCGATAACGCAAAGTCTCTTTTTTACTACGACGACTTAAACAGTAAAAACGTCATGATTCATGCAGGTAAGTTTAACGGTCTCGTGGACCTAGATGGTGTGAAGTACGGCGACCCGATCCAATCTATTGGCGCAATCCGTGCCAATTGGCCTGGTACGGAGTATGGAGACTTTTATACCGAGCAAGTAATGAAAGCTCTAGACCTTACTAATGAGCAAAAACGTTTAGTTGACGTTTACGCAGTGATTCATCGTTATAGCTGGATGTCGGAAAACGGTATTCAGTTTAATGCCAATACTCAGGCTGCAGTTAATCAAGATAAGTTAGCCAGGGATAAAGAAATTATAAGCTTTTTGGTATAGTGCTGGTATGAAACTGACTATTACTTACGATTTAGATAAAGAATTCGACAATCTGCAGCGTGGATTGAAAACTGTTTTTAATCCAGAGCATCAATCAAAGTTAGTGCGGGAGATGATGGCTGCAAAGGTTAATTTATCTTCTAAAGAAGAAGTAGATAAATTTATTGCCCAGAAAATACAAGACGAAAATATTAATAGTCAACAAGCGGCCCATGATATTCAGAAAAAGTGGGATAAAATCAGCCAGTCGGCCATCAGTCGTATGGACAAACTGTTTGCCACATCTGCGCCTTTTGAGAATATTACCGTTTATCTTTCGTTGAATGGTCGTTGTGCGTACAATTTTCCTGAGAGATACTTCTTTGTATGCTTTACGCGACCGAACCCTATCGGCGTTATGATTCATGAGCTGTTGCACTTTTACACGCATTTACTTATTCAGCCGTATTTTATTGAGCAGGGAGAGGAAGATAAACATGGTGAATTCAAAGAAGCACTAACTGTATTATTAAATACAGAATTCAATGATGTGATCGAAGAACAAGATAAAGGCTATGAAAAGCATGCGGAAAGTCGCGCGTGGATTGAATCTAATTGGACAAAGGGGATGACGGTTCAAGAACTGGCGAAACGGTACCTTGAAAGGTGAATGCTAACATCCTCCACTCCGGCCTGTCAGCAAAATAACAGTTAAAAGTTTAGTTCTGATGGTTTCGATTCGTCACTTTAAAGGTGAGGCTTGTTCTCAGGGAAGTAGTTTCTTCCACCTTAATTCTTTCTAGAGTTATCTTATTAGTGTTTATGTTTTCAAATAATGATAATCCTTTACCAAGAAGAACTGGCATAATATCTATCAGTAGTTCGTCACATAGACCGGTATTAAGGTATTGTTGAATGGTGTTTGCGCCGCCGATTATTTGGACATCTTTGTCACCGGCCGCATTTTTTGCTTGAGATAGAGCGCTCTCAATGCCATCGGTTACAAATGTAAAGCCGAGGTTATCGTTACCTTTTGGATACTTAGTGGGAGGGGTATGTGTCAAAACAAAGATAGGAACTTGAAATTCATAGTCATCATTTGCCCACATAAACGGGTCTTGCATCTCATATAGATTTCTTCCCATAATAACTGCACCGGTATTATGGATCATTCCCTGAAAGCTAGGGGCATTATTGAGTTCGCTAAAATCGGAGTAAAGCTTTTCGATGCTTCCATTAGGGTCATTGATGTATCCGTCTAGCGACATTGTCATTCCCGCAATTACTTTTTTCATAGGGAAATCATATCAAATCTCCCAATCTAATAAAAAGGCTGTTTTTCG
>DASWYB010000072.1:0-6629 GCA_036405195.1 Patescibacteria group bacterium | reverse complement strand
CATAATCCGTCTGGTTACTAATGGGAAATCCCTTGAGGGTGTTAAGTTCAGCCCGCACTTCTTCTAACAGCGCCTTAGGGAGATCGACTTGCTGCCGACAAGCCACACACAACTTACGAACTAAACGTTGGCCAATAATTGCATTGACGGCCGATGTCAGGAGATATGGCTCAACGCCAATATTCATCAGACGGGGCAGCGCTCCAGCAGCGTCATTAGTATGAAGCGTCGAGAGCACTAAGTGTCCAGTCAAAGCTGCATGTGTCACCATCGAAGCGGTCTCTAAATCTCGAATCTCACCTACCATTATGACATTTGGATCCTGACGCAATACGGCCCGTAATCCCTCAGCAAAGGTGTAACCGATACTGGGCTTGACTTGGCTTTGGTTCACTCCTGCAATCTCATACTCTACGGGATCTTCCAGCGTTACCACGTTCGTATCTGGGTGAGCAATTCGTTGAAGGATTGCGTAAAGAGTTGTTGTTTTTCCACTTCCGGTTGGTCCCGTAGATAGGACAACCCCATACGGCCGGCTGACTGCTCGTACAAGGGCGTCAAACGAGCTGCCTGTAATACCCAGTTCTTCTAGGGTCATAACCCCAGCATCTTTGTCGAGCAGCCGCATGACAATTTTTTCACCCTGCACGGTAGGCAACGTAGAAACACGAATATCGATAGTGTGCGCATGATAATCAAATTCGAATCGTCCATCTTGGGGAATACGAGATTCGTCAAGTTTCATCTGGGATAAAATTTTTATCCGAGCAGTCACGGCATTTCTAAAAAATCGTGGGATGTTCGTAATATCAACTAAGTTACCGTCCAAACGAAAACGAATACGGACAACGTCTTCGAGCGGCTCTAAATGAATATCCGAAGCCTTCCGAGCAAGGGCAAAATTGATAATCGCTGTCACAATATTAGGAATTACGGCTTGTTGAATAACCGCGTCGAGATCTTGTTTTGTTTCAATATCTTTTTGAGGAGTTGACACAACAGGTTCGCCTTCTTCTCCAACACCTTGGCTTGCTTCGGCTTGCTGATAGCGAGCCAATTGTGAATCGATGTCTGCCGCTTCAACACGATACACTTCCACGCTGACATGGTTCTTATCTTCTAGATAGCGAGCCAAACCTCGGATCGTATCACTCGTAGGATCTTCAGCTGCAACACTAACCGTTCGTTTTCCGTCTGATGTTACATCACGAAAGACAATCGCGCGATACTGCTGAGCCGTCGTAAAAGGAAGAAGATGCAAGACGTCTAACCCGATAGATTCATGAGCTAAATCTACTGTAGGAGCTTCTTCCTGTTGTATTGCTGTTTTTCTTACGAGATCTGACATTAGAGCCCTTCAAATGGATTCGTACGGTTGAGTGGGGCCGCAGGGGTAGGACGAGTCCCAAAAACTTTAAAATCTTGAATTTTATCAATAGTAGGTTGGGACAAAATCGATGTATCAATTGCGGTACGCTCTGAGACAGAAAGCATTTCTTCTACTGCTGCATTGACCTCACTCGTCCGTGGTTGAGCAGCTAAAATGCCATAACCTAAGATAGCGGCGACAAAAGCCAGGATAATAAGTGAACTCAGCCATTCATGTTTCATTGGGTCGCTCCTGCAACATCAACAAAAGGAAGCCGTACGGTCATTGTAAAAGAAACTTGCTGAGCATTTGCCTTCGTAATAGAAACTGCAGCGATAGAGATCGGCCGATCATTAGAAGCAAGAGAATCAAGAAACTTTTCAACGTTGGCTAAGCCACCATCGCCTGCAAGGGTAATACTAATTTCTTGCCGATCCGTATCTGTTTGCGGAAGCAACGATTGGATCAAAACGCCACTTTCGCGGGCAATTGTCTCAAGTGAGACTAACGCTTCCGGATAGGCAGGCTCATTAGGTAACGCCGATAAAACTTTTCCAACTTTGACTGACTCTGTATCGAATGTTTGGTTGAGCAATTTTAAGCGTTCAAGACGCTGTTTTTTCAGAGCTACTACTTTAAGTTCAGCATCTTTTTGAACACTCGCCATATGAACAGAGCGAACTTTAGGATAAACAGCTCCCACCCCAATCATGATAGCGAGGATAAAAAGAAGAAACCCTAACGTATTTCTATTCATGAGCCACTCCTGCCGCACCCGGCGTGACAGAGAAAGTTAAACTAAAACGATAGCTATCTCCTGCTTTTTCTAAAGATGCGGGTGAAACATTCGAAATAGTAGATTGAGAAGCTAATGTTTTTGAGAATCCCGCCAATGCAGCGACGGATTTGGTCGTTCCAGTAATACGAAAACGATAATCTTGAGCCATCGTTACCGTAGTAAACTGAACTTCCGGCGGGACGCTCGATTTAATAGCTTGCCAGGTAGGCGTAAAAATATAACGGTCATTCAATAAAGTTGTCATATGTTTTGAAACTGTTTGGATGGCCACATATTTGCCCAAAACAGACTGAAGCGCAGGGTCACTTAATTGTGTGTCTAGTTGCTTGCTCCGAGCCTTGGCTTCAACCGCTTGGCTTGTGCGTGTTGATTCAAGCAGAGACAATAATCCCCACGTTGCAAGGACTAATACCATTACTAAAATACCAAAAATATAGGGCACGTTACTCCCTTGGCCCATCTCTTCAGGAGGAAGAGGGGCGTATGATGGTGATGCAGGTGACTGCAAAATAATCCCTCCTTCTCCTTTACGGTTCCCCCACATACGAGGCAAAATACCGTTTGCTGTAAGATCATCATTTCATAGCCAAAGAAAGCTTGTCAACCTGTTTTAGTAGCACATAAGCGAACAAAATATGGCGTTACACATACCAAAAAACAGCCCGTAGCTCGCAAGCGAGCATCGGGGCTGTTTTTTGTGCTTATTCGCATCAGGCCGTAGGCGTTAGCCAGTGGCGCGATATATAGATACCTCGCTAAAGACGAGATACCGCTCGAGCCAGCATACCGAGAGCCTTAGCTCACGGATGATGATTGGCTATTAGCGATTACCGCGGTAACCACCACCAAAGTTGCTTCCGCCACTTCGGTATCCGCCACCATTGCTGGGGCGATCCTCTTTGGGACGAGCCTCGTTAACAACGAGAGTACGACCATCGAGTTCTTTGCCATTCCACATGTTAATCGCAGCCTGAGCTTCTTCTTCGGTTGCCATTTCGACAAAACCAAAGCCTTTTGAACGGCCGGATTCGCGATCGATCACGATTGAAGCAGTTTCAACTGTTCCAGCCTGTTCGAACGCCTGGCGCAAACCATCATCAGTTGTAGCATATGCAATGCCACCAACATAGAGTTTCTTTACCATTTTCACATCCTAATCTTACTTAATCCGTGCGTAAGTCGACCCTTCTCTATCTCTCACCGCACGCGACAAACACACACGAGTAGGATGCAAACGAATAGAGAATCTCTTACAGTAGCTATAGTATACCGTACCCCCTAGGGAATGTCTATGGATATGTCAACTATCCTTCTCAACGATGCCTACCCCTTAATTATTGAAACCGCACTGGGATCGAAATCGACTGGTCGTTTTGTGGCAATCCAGAGGGGTTATCTTTTTGGGCAATGAGACTTCCGGTCGTTGTCGAAGGTTTCGAGAACGTGAGAGTACCTTCAAACGGCACAAATTCCTCTGTCATCCATTCACCTTTGGCCTGCGCTGTGCCCCGAGCAATTTCTTTGCCCGTTGCATCAACTAAACGAATGGGAAATTGACCTTCGAAAAACCATGTACCACGGGCCTGCCCCGTAACTGTCAACGGACTTGTCACAAGAGAGTCTGCGTGCGGGAGAGTAACTTCGATGAGCGGGTTAGCTGACGCTGTAGCTGTAGCTGTAATCGTTACTGCAGCAGAGGGAGAAGGAGAAACCGTAACCGTACCGTTCTGACCATTCCCTCGAAGCCATATCGCACCAAACACGATGATGAGTAAAACAATAATAATCGAAATCGTACGTTGAAGCATGTCCATACTATGTTCCTTTTTTTAAATTAAGCCAGGGCAAATATTCCAATACAACTGTACGTAAGTGCGTCCACCTTATTCATATACTATAGATGATGACGGAGCAATATACGAGTAATCCGAATATCGGTATAGGTATAGGCGTCCCCTAAGGCTGCTTTTACCTGAGATAATGACTCAGTCCCGCTTTGGAGAAAGGCTTTTTCGATTGCCGTCCGCTTATAATCCTCAACTTCAAATTTTAAGTGGTCAGTTATGACATCTGTACCTTCGAGAAGAAGTTTTTCAACATGGGATAGCACGGTTTGTTCAGTAAGGTTACGTGCTTTTGCAATCATCTCAACACTAAACCGCTCGTCAAGCAACCGCTTCGTTTCTAGATAGGTAGAAGTGAGACCTTCCTTTTCCTCGGCTCCCCTCCTCACCAGTCTTAACGTAGAAATAGGCCGTGCGTCTGGAATATCATGCTGCGTCACAAAATCAGAAATAACTGGTAAAAAAGTAGGACCAAACTGTTTAAGCTTCGTATCTCCCACACCCGTAATCTCTCGTAAACTTTGATTATCTCGGGGATAGTAGGTCGCCATCTCTTGGAGTGTCGCATCGCCGAAAATAACGAAAGGCGGCACACCTCGGGCATCGGCGAGCTCTTTACGCAAAACACGCAGAACCTCAAACAAATCTTGATTATACTCAAGCTCGCCCTTTGTCTTTTTACGACGGCTCAATGAGATTTCTCGCACTAACGGTTTAGCAAGCATAATCGACTCATTTTCCAGTAAGAATTGCTTCGCCCGCTGACTTAAGCGAAAGGTAGCGTATTCTCCCTCATTTTTCATGAGAAACTGTCTAGTCACAAGCGACGCCATAATCTGCATCACATCTGACTCTGGCATATCTCTAGCAATACCAAAGACACTTAACATATCATGTCCTCTTTCTCTTATTTTTTTATCTTTCGCTCCAATCAGAACATCGGTAACATACTTTAAGCCAAAGCGTTCCCCAGTTCGTACTACCGCCGAAAGGATTTTTTTGGTAATTTCTGTGGCATCAAATTGTTCACGAGGAGTAAGGCAAGCATCACACGCATCACATGATTGTTTCTCCCACATCTCTCCAAAGTAATGCAGTAAATAAGCCCGCCGACACGTTTCGAGCTGGCAAAAATCAATCACATGGGTCAGTTTCTGCTGCGCGTTTGTTCGCTCGAGAGGATCTTCAAGTTGATTAATAAAAAAGTCCTGCTTCATTTTATCGCCATAGGAATAGAAGAGAATACACTCACTCGGCAGGCCATCACGCCCTGCGCGGCCGGTTTCTTGGTAGTACCCTTCCAGAGTTTTCGGCAGGTCCATATGAACGATCAAACGAATGTCAGGCTTATCAATGCCCATTCCAAAAGCAATAGTTGCTACCATTATTTGAACTTCGTCGCGGATAAACTTATCCTGATTAGCTTTCCGCGTTTCGCTGCTCAATCCAGCATGATACGGTAGTGCCGTAAATCCAGCTTCTCTCAGGTTGGCCGCCATTGATTCGGTATCACTACGTGAAAAGCAGTACACAATCGCTGATTCTTGAGGATGTTTTTTTAAAATATCAACAAGACCCATAAAACTATTGCGTTTTGGCCGGACGTGATAGCTCAGATTATCGCGATTAAAGCTCGAAATGAATGTCGGTGAATTCTGAAATCCGAGTTGCTCAATTATATCTTCACGCACACGATGAGTTGCAGTAGCAGTGAGAGCAACAACAGGAACGGCCGTAAATTGCTCACGTAAACGACGTAAATTACGATAGTCGGGCCGAAAATCGTGGCCCCACTCAGAAATACAATGCGCCTCGTCAATCGCAACCAGAGATACGGGCAGGCTCTGTAAAAAACTTTGAAAGTCAGGCACGGCTAAACGTTCGGGAGCAATATACAGTAGTTTAAGCTCACCTTGAAGCGCTTTCTCCTGTACTCGCTTCATTTCTCCTACTGTTAAACTACTGTTGAGAAACGCTGCCGGTATGCCGTTCGCCGTCAGCGCATCCACTTGATCTTTCATCAATGCAATCAGAGGAGAGACAACAAGCGTTATTCCCTCAAAATAGAGCGCTGGGAGCTGATAACATAACGACTTTCCCCCACCCGTTGGCATGAGGACAAACGCATCTTTTTGAGCCGTAATATGGGTAATGATTTCTTCCTGGAGAGGCCGAAAGTGATCGTATCCGAAATGGGTTTTTAAAAGGGTATGAAGAGTATTCGCTCGGCTTAAACTATCAGTTGGCATGCCCTGAGTATATCAAAAAGTACCGCCCTTATGACTCCTCGGGCCGGAAGGCGAGCCCTTCTTGGCCTAATGCAGCACGGAGTTTTATTAAAGCGTTTGGCCCTATTCCATGAAGTAATGCCAATTCCGATTCTCTCACCTTGGTTAATTCCTCAAGTTGGGTATAACCAGCACGGGCGAGCGCTCTCCTTGCCGGAGCTGAAAGATAAGAAAAAGTGTTCTGAGAGTCGGCAGTGTTTATAACGGCTCCTTTCAACGCGTTATTCTAAAGAAGCAGCAACTATGCTGCTTCTTTAGAATCTTTTATTCTTATGCCTTTTCGTTGCTAATGTTTACCATCCAGTCAACACCGAATTTATCGGTAAGAC
>DASWYB010000071.1:0-29752 GCA_036405195.1 Patescibacteria group bacterium | reverse complement strand
AGGGATGTTAACTGAAGGAGTAGCGGTATCTAACGACTGAGATAGCAGAGGATGAGACGAATCACCTTGTTCTACGCCACGCTGAGGACTCTGGTTCCCACCTGATCCACCCCCCTGTGGACCTTTGGGGGCAGCAGGTTTGTTACCGCCAGGATTATTATTTCCATCTTCCGAAGAAGAGTTACCGTCATCGCTATGATTGGGCCCAACGTGCGCCCCCATAACATCTTCGTCACTATTACCTTGAATGAATCTTTGTTGATTAAAACCGGTAATTCTACCTGTGCCAGCATCTCGAACAAGAGCATTATAGCCTCGACCAGCATCTCGAGGAGGAACATAGTCTGGATCACCAATTGACCCTCTTCCTGGATAGGGAGGATCAAGAACTCCTGATTTAATATTCTTTCTGCCACTTATAGACTTGTACTGTTTCCAAGCAATCATAAGCTTGGCCAACTTTTCAAGGTCAACCCCTTCTTGCTCCGCCCGTCGTACGATCGGTAACTCTACGAGCTCCCCTGGCGACTCAGTAAGAAGTTTATTGAGTTCTTCTGGCGTAAACTTATCACCGCCATTTTTTATAATATGGTCATCAACAAGAGTTCGAGGATCGGTTTCTTCCTTAATATGCCCGTTTGATTCTGTATAATCTCGATATTTCGCCTCCCGACTTGCTGCCCCCCTATAAGTAACCGTCTTTTTAATCATTTTGGCATCAGCTTTATCTGCCGTCTCAAGACGAGCCTTCATACCCGCTCGCACACCTTCGGCTAGTCGAATAGGATTATTTGGAAGCCAACCTTTCGTAATTTTATCCGTAGTCATAGCCGCTTTTCCGGCGGCATTAGCAGCAGCGAATTTATCTTTAAGATCTGCTCGATTTGTCCAACTTCCCGCATGTCCTCGTAGCGCCTTCTGCGCCCCTCCAATATACGCCGTTCCGCGCACCCCTCCATCCCAGCCCGTTTTAGCAGCACGCTTACTCCAGTTGTTGTACTCTTTCATTACATTCGCACCAAAGAAGGTACCAAACGAAAATGGCAGTTTCATGGCAACTGCTAAGAATCCAATCCCTACTCCATTAAAGAAAATATAATCCGTCAGGTTACGGCTTCCACCAGCTGCATTATTGGCAAAATGGATAAAAATAATACCCCCTGCCAAAACAAGAAACACCAAAGGTGCCATAATTAACCACTTCCAAAAGTTCGTCCACCACTTATTCCAAAATGTTTTTAACGGTGGAAAACCGAGCGAAAAAAAGGCAAGAGGGGATAAAACAAAACAGATAATCAGAATGTAGCCTCGAATGTAAAGTAAAAAAGCGAGAATCAAAGCAATAATCAGTGGCGCCAGCAGAACAAGACCGAACATAATACCTATAGCACCACCTGCAGGGTTAAGAATGAGGGATCCCCCTATCGCCGCAAGCATTTCAGTAAGTGTTGCCCCAGCAGCAATAAGCCCACCTCCTCCTGCAATAGCAGTAACCACACCACTTAAACCAGCCCATGCGGTCGGAAGCTTAAAGAGAGATCCGAGAATTTCTTGCCATAATTTAGTAATAATGTACCCGGTCCCTGACTGCGTTCCAATCGTGTCCCCTACCTGCTGGGATACAATAATCCCAATCATCTGAACTATAATCGTACTCACTTCGATAAAGAGGTGCATAATAAAATAGCTCAGGTTCGCCATTACAATACCAATAATGAGCCCGGGCAACACTTGCTTCACCTTGTAACTATCGAGCTTTATAGGGATAAAGCTAAAGATATTCGCAAACGCGGCAGCCAATAGTCCCAATACAACTACAAAATCCACTAGCCCAAGAACGACCTTATATACATTAATGACACCGTTCGTCCCCTCAACCCACGTCCATACCCGATGATCTGTACCAGGAGCAAGAGCAGCCTGGGTAGAGGCAGGGAAGAAAAGTACCCCCAACACAATTAGTAACAAACCACTAAGAAGCCATCTAGAGCGGGAGACCATCAATAACTCCTTGGGTTGTTTTTGCAATCAATTGAATAAGCGAATTAAACTGACACAAAATATAGGCTGGAATATTGAACTGCAATCCACTGCCAAAAGAAAAACCCAAATATTCGTTACAGGGCTTTGATTGTCCCGCAGCTCCTGCTGTTGTCGTTTTCGGCTTATCGGCTTCAGTAGGATCGGCGTCAACCCCTCCACCTTCGGTCGTAAAGTTATAATAGAGCGTATGGTTAGCCTCAAAGGTAACGTCAAACTCTTTTTCGACTGTTCCATTGGTAATTTTAATTTTATGTTGAGCTGGCTCTGAATCGGTATCTTTGTCTGGTCGTAACGTAACTGGTGTGGTACCTTTGTCTACCCCGTCCAGAAAAACTTTCACAAGCCCCCCCTGGGGAGTGGAACCTACGGTAATCTCCACTTGGCTATCGATACTTCCCAGGGTGGCATCTTTGGTATCAAGTACCGTGGCGCCCTCATAAAGCGTAAATCTAACTTGCTGAGCAGTGGAAGGAGCATCAACATTGGTTGCATTTGCATATACCTGCGTAATGTTGTTTGCCTCAATATACTGGGCGTTCGTTTCTTTATTTACGACCCGTAGCGTCAGACCACTGCGGTAACTGTCGGGTAAAATTGTACTCTTAACCCAAATCACATTTTTACCAGCAGCTGATGAATAATCACTATAGACACTTACTTCCTGAAATTTCGGTGGGGTAGGCGTGGTTACGCGTGTAGTACTAGAGGTTATAGGACTATGGCTGATGACACCTTGATCGGACAATGTAACTTTTATCACCCCAGCTCCACCTGCTACCGGACGATAACCAGCGATGTAGACCGTGTAATTTGTTTGTGAGTAGTTTGGTCCACCTTTTCCAGCTTTAAATGTAACTTCTTTATCTGTACGGTTGTCGGTGGAGACAGAAACGCGGAATCTTTTGTTCGATTGCCATTGATAATTTTGAATTCTAAAACTAACGACCAACTGAGAAGTACTCCCGGAAGGTACTAAGGTGGCTGTTAAACCTAACAAGCTCTCTCCAGCAGCTACAACATGAACAGGAGAAAATAACGATATAAAAAAAGCCATTACGAGCCCACAGACACTAAAATAAGAGCCCCATCCTTTTAACATATATTCACTATAGCAACTTTTATGACTTGATTGCAAAGTTACCCGTAACGAGAAAAGCCCCCGGACCGCTCGTGCGGCCCAGAGGCTTTCATGCAGATCACCAGCTTTTCCTGAGGGATTACTTCCTCACCACTTTCTCCAACTTCACACGCTGGGGTGTTTCTTTCTTGAGATCCCTTCCCTCGACAATGTCGAGAGTGAGGATAGTTCCGTCAGATGAAAGGGTGTAAACCCCTTCTGAATTGGGAAAGACTGCATCGTCGCGCCAGACGCAGATGAGTTGATCCTTTCCCGTTGAAGTCTTCTCGGTCCGCCAGCTACCGTGCTTCAGTATGGGTCCATATCCCTTTTCGGCCTCACCATCATCCCAGAAACGGAAGAAGGCGCCGTTAGAGAGTTCCCATTTGGCGATTAGCCGCGGGTCGCGTTTCACCGGAGCGGCCTTCTCCTGTGAACGCACGGGCGCTACCGCACCCAGAGAAACGATACCGGCCACCAGGGCCAGCATGAACAGTCGACGTACCACTGATTTCCCCTTTCTACCGTGACCGAGTTGCTGAAATACATCTTCACCATAGCATATTCCATCGGAAGTACTATAGCGACAGCTATAATACTATACGATAAGAAGTTAAAATATTTATTAAAACTTGAGAGAATCGAGACGAGCTTGCGTTGCAGTGGTTGTTGATTGGTCTTTTTCTAAAGTCGCGACAATAAGTTTTAACTGGAGAAGAGGAGGATAGAGAGGATCTACGGCTTCGGCCCGACTCATAGCAGTATGGAGATCCACCAGATCCTTGGAGGCTAAGTGTGGCTTTTTTATAATCGAGTAAGCCCATCCATAGGAAGCATCTCGTAAGTTAGGATCAAGAGTAGAAGCCTGCGCGTACAGTAATTCAGAAAAATCATAGTAGCCTTTAGAAACGAGCCTATCGGCCGATTTCATTGCCTTTTCAACATTGGTCATCTTTTTAACAGTGAGCTGGTATGTTGGTAATATTTCCGTCTCAGCGCTCGGCAATAAGCGAGTTTCTTCTGCATATATAGCACCGGCAATGAGCTTAATAACTATAAGCCCACCGAAAAAAACACTACCGAGAATTATCGCGAATCGAGACGACAATCGAGGGGCTACCGATACATTCGATGCCAGTCTCGTTGCGACCCGGTAGGTTGGGGGCACTTGGAATTCAACCATTCGTAACCTCAGGCCACTGACTAACAAGCAAGAGTGGTTGACCGGGCATAACCTCTGACCACAATGCTTCCGTAACGAACGGCGCAAAAGGATGAAGAAGACGAAGGATAGTGTCTAATACGTACACTAAATTCCCCTCTGTTGTGAGCTTGGTGGTCTCATTTTGGAGTTGGTCTTTGGTTTTTTCTAAATAAACATCGGCGACATCACGCCAGATAAATTGATATAAGGACTCAAGCGCAATGTGAAGTTGGTAGTCATCCAGCGCCTGAGTGACAGTGGCAATCGTCGAATGTAATTGCTTAATCACGGTATGGTCGGCGTCTGTAACAGGTATAAACTCTGATTTAGCATCTGCTGACTTACTCATCGTAATATAGCGGGCGATGTTCCAAACCTTGGTTCCAAAGTTACGCATTCCCCGAATCTTCTCTTCACTTGCTGTAGGGTCCGTTCCCGGAGCCGTACCATATAATAAAGCGAGGCGAATAGCGTCCGCGCCGTATTGATCGGCTGTCGCCAATGGGTCGACAGTATTCCCTTTCGATTTGGACATCTTTTGTCCTTTGCCATCACGAACAATGCCGTGGAGCATAACCACCTTGTAGGGCGACTTGCCTTGTGTATAAATACCAAGCATCATCATCCGAGCAACCCAGAAAAAGATAAGTTCGTATCCTGGGGTCATCGCCGTTGTGGGATAAAATGTTTCCAGATCGTCATTGTGATTTCCCAGCGTTGAGAAAGGCCACTGACACGAAGAAAACCACGTATCAAAAACATCGCTGTCACGAGTAAGTTCAGAAGCGTTGGCCGGCTCTTCGCCTTCGGTCACCACGACAGAACCGTCTTTGGCGTACCAAACAGGCAGTTGAATACCCCATACAATTTGACGCGAAAGTGGCCAATCTCGCACGCTTTCCATCCAGCTATGGAACTGGTTTTCATACCGTTCGGTGATAAAACGGGTTTCACCGGACGCCACCGCCCCTACAGCCAAATCACGAAGGGATTTTTGTTTAGACTGGCTTGGTTTCGTAAGAGACAACCACCACTGATCAATGATTCGAGGCTCAATCAGACGGTTACATTTATAACAAACCTTTACCGTATGAGGATAGGCTTCAATTTTCTCTACCACTCCGAGTGATTCAAGCTCAGCCACAACTGCCGCACGAGCATCTGCAATTTTCATCCCCGAAAATTGACCGCACTGATCAGTCAATTTGCCATATTGATCAATCACGATTGGGAGATCCAAATTATGACGCTGAGCAATCTCGAAATCATTTGGGTCATGAGCCGGCGTTATTTTTAAGGCGCCTGTACCAAATTCGCGGTTGACGTAATCATCGGCAATAACGGGCAATGATACTGTTTGGTGAGCCATCTTCACGTCTACAGTCGTGCCAACTAAATCTTTGTAGCGCTCATCCTCGGGGTGAACAGCAATCGCCACATCTCCAAACTGAGTTTCTGGGCGCACGGTCGCGACGGTAACCGGCCCATAGGTAAGATAATAGAGCTTATCTGTTTGTTCTTGGTCAGTAACCTCTAAATCGGAGAGCGTCGTTTGATCTTTTATGCACCAGTGAACAGGTCGTTTGGCACGGTAGATAAGGCCATCGTCGTAGAGCTGTTTAAAGGTTTTATAAACAGTTTTCACCAAATCAGGTTCGAGCATGAACCGGAAACGGGACCAGTCAGCGCTTGCTCCCATCCGTTCAAACTGTTGGCGGATCACGGCCTGGTTAGCGATACTAAAATCATAGATTTCTTGGTACAACTCTGCGCGCGGGATAGAAAACCGGTTGCGGCCTTCTTTTTCCAGCTTCCGATCAAAAACATACTGTGTTTCGAAACCTGCGTGATCGGCTCCCGGCTGCCAGAGCGTTTTATAACCACGCATACGCCAATAGCGAATAAGCGTATCTTGAATCGCGATTTCATAGGCGTGGCCTAAATGAAGGGCTCCATTCGCATTTGGTGGAGGCATTAAAATAGAACGGGCTTCTGCTTGGCTCTCCATAGAAGGGGAAAAGCCACCAGAGGCAACCCATTTATCGTAAATGAGGGGTTCAGCAGTCGCTGAGTCGAAGCGCTTTGGAAAGTCTTGCATAATAGTGTTATTCTACCACACCAACCTCCAAGCGAGAACAGCTAACCCTTGGCTTTTTAGCCATTTTCGTATATAATACGAGCACATGATTAACCTCATCAAAAAGCTCAAGAAATCATTTCAATTATTACCCCGAACTCGCTCGGCACTCTTAAGTTTGAGCATTATTTTAGCTGCCTTTTTAGTCAGCGGTGGCCTTTTGATGTATGACTACACAGCAAGCCATGGCAAAGCCGCCGAGCCACAGCCAACGGCGACGGCAACTCCGGAGCCATGGAAAACATACACTAACGAAGCATTCCACTTTTCGATTCAATATCCCGCTGATTGGAAGATTGGTTTCCGTGATTCGACTCAAATTCATTTTTTTCCACCTGAGGCACCAGACTTTAACCCTGACTCCGACGGTCAAGGACCTATCGTCGTCTTTATATACCCCAAAAATAGTACCGGCCTGGCTCCGAAAGAGTATAAACAACGTCTCTTCCTTCGTGTTGACGGCCTAGAAGCCGTGACGTATTCCGACATTCCCGCCGGTTATGAAAATGTACAAACACACCTTATTACGGATACTTATATTAATCATCCCGAAGCAATTCTTGGCGTGACATTTTTTAATGAAGTCAGCACACCTGCCGACGACGACCTGCTCATCGTCTATCAAGCAATGCTTAACACACTTAAGCAAGCACAGTAGAATCGAGTAACTAACTCGTCAGAGGGTACCGAGCATATGTTTTTAGCTCGGACGGAGCAATCGGAACGAGATTACTAAAAGCTGCGGCCGCACCAATGACTTCCGCATTATCTGTACATAAATGGCTTGGGGGTACGTGGAGTGTTACCGCGGGTGTTTTGTGCGCCAAAAGTGTCGCCAACCGCTCACGAAGATAGTTATTGGCAGCGACCCCACCCCCTAAAATAAAATGACGGACAGGTCTTGATTGAAGTGCTCGTGAAGTTTTTAAGAGTAGGGCTTCAATCGCTGCCCGCTCAAAAGAAGCTGCAATATCCGCCTTTCCCTGCTCCGACAGAGCACCTGCTTTTTGAACCTCGCGCAATACCGCTGTTTTGAGTCCACTAAATGAGAAATCGCATGTATCTTCATGTTCCAAACCGATAGGGAATTTGTACGCATGACGATTCCCTTTTCGTGCCAGCTGGCTAACAAGAGGACCGCCCGGATATCCAAGCCCCAAGAGTTTTGCCACTTTATCAAACGCTTCACCTGCGGCATCGTCCCGTGTCTGACCAATTAATTCATATTGATGATGCCCCTTCATATAAATGAGCATCGTATGGCCGCCAGACACAACGAGGGAGAGAAGAGGAAAATCAGGCGCCGTCAGAACAGACTCTGTCGCAATGAAACTGGCGTAGATATGTCCTGCTAAGTGATTGACCGGCAGAATTGGAAGACCTGTGGCATATCCAAGCGAGGCAATAGTCTGCGTCCCTACGAGCAGGGAACCAATAAGCCCCGGCCCAACCGTCACCGCCAGGTAATCAATTCCGGCAGCCGAGAAGTTCGGTAAACGGCCGCGTTCGTGAAGAGGCAGATCGAGCGCTTCGGCAATAACGGGGAGAATTTTACGGATATGCTCACGTGAAGCAACCTCCGGATACACACCGCCGTATTTCTCGTGAAGCTTTGCCTGTGAGGCAACCACCGATGTAATTGTCTTCACCCATGGCGAAGTATCAGTCCGTTCCATAACGGCTGCAGCGGTTTCGTCACAACTGGTTTCTATCGCGAGAATACGCATTTTGTAATTTCTCTTTCCTTGCCCTATGATACAGAGAGAGATTTGAGAATGCAAAACAAAACACCTTACCCGAAGAGTTTTCTTCAGTCAGATATTTGGGGCTCCTTTCGCGAGACCCAGGGTTGGCATGCTCATAAACTTGAAGATGTTCTCATCTTGGAACGCCCTTTGCCGCTTGGAAAATCGTTTTTATACGCGCCGGAAGTTTTTCATCATCCTTCACTCCTCATCACTCTCCTGCCAGCCATATACGAAGTAGCCCAACGACGTAACAGCTTATTTTTTCGCCTCGAACTAAATATCCCTAAGACTGATCCGCTTGCGCAGCAATGGCGGGCGGCCTTTACTTATACTGGATTTCAAAAAGCATTTGAGTCGGTCCAGCCAGACGACCGCCAAATCGTAACTCTTTCAGGTGGAGAGCACGCCACTTTAAAACAAATGAAACAAAAGGGGCGCTACAACATACGGGTAGCTGAACGGGCTGGCGTAACGGTGCGAGAGACAACCCTAAAAACACTTGAAGAAGACGTGGCTATCTTTTATGCCCTGTTTGAAGAGACCGCGAAACGTGACAAGTTTTCTATCCGTTCTCAAGCCTATTTCCAGGAATTAGCCCAAGTACTCTACCACCACAATTGTGGCAAAGTTTTTATCGCCAGCCTCCAGGGAATTCCTTTAGCAGCATCAATTACCACTCTTTATGATGGCGTCGCGTCCTATCTGTATGGCGCTTCATCAAGCGAACATCGCGCCGCGATGGCACCCTATCTGCTGCACTGGACCGTCATGCAATGGGCAATGAGCAAAAACGCCACATCGTATGATCTTCTGGCCATCAAACCAGACACCGATAAAAAGCACGCGTACGACGGCATTACTCGGTTTAAACAACAGTTTGGAGGGGAATCCATACATCTTATGGGCAGCTGGGATGTCCCCCTTCAAGCGCTATGGTATACTCTCTTCAAAGCGGCTGAATCGATAAGGCGTCATTAATCATGAAAAAAATTCTTAAATCTATTTTACGTAATCGTATTTCACCAACAACCATTAAATCGTTGCGCAAGATTGAGTCGACTCTTATGGCGAGCCAATACGGTTTCCCCGCTAAAAAACTTCGCATTATTGGAGTCACCGGAACGAATGGAAAAACTTCAACATGCCACTACATTACGCAACTCCTGGAAGAATCGGGTCACAAAGTCGGTATGCTCACAACCGTCGCCATCTCTATCAATGGCAAACGCGAATTAAACAAGACAAAGAAAACAACGCTCGACACCCGTGAACTTCATATGCATCTCAAAAAATTTGTCGACGCTGGCTGCGAATACGCCGTTGTCGAAACAACTTCTCACGCTTTAGATCAAAATCGAGTGTATGGAATTTACTATGAGGCTGTCGGATTCACAAACCTAACTCACGAACATCTCGACTACCATAAAACAATGGGGGAATACCAGAAGGCAAAAGAAAAACTTTTTGCGAACAATCCCAAAGTTTCAGTCGTGAATGCGGACGACCCGGCTGCCAAGACATTTTTGAGTTATCCAGCGTCCAAAAAGTTCACGTACGGGATACTCGACCCCCTCCGACCAAAAGAGGCACTAAAAGACCCCGATATTACAGCGTCATGGCTAAAAATGGGCTCAACGACGACATCGTTTAAACTGGTGACACCTTATGGAGAGACAGAAGTTAGCATGCCCCTCCCGGGACGTTTTACCGTAGCCAATGTTTTGTGCGCAGTTGGCATAACCCTCGGCCTCGGGATCCCGTTTCAGGAAATAACAAAAAGCATTCGTAAACTCCGCCCCGTAGAAGGAAGGATGGAACCAGTTGATTTGGGGCAACCTTACTCAATTATTGTCGATTTTGCCCACACCCCCGATGCACTCCAACAAGTCTACTCAACGCTCCGCCCTATGGTGAAAGGACGTCTCATTGCAGTACTCGGATCGATGGGAGACCGAGACAAAACCAAACGACCAATTCTAGGTGCCCTTGCCGCACGCTATGCTGATTTTGTAATTGTTACCAACGAAGATCCTGCCACCGAAGACCCGGCCAGCATCATTAATGAAGTCGCAGGAGGCATCCCACGCGGACGACCAAACGCAGAAGAGGCAAAAAAAGGCGAAAATCACTGGTGGTGGAAAATACCAGACCGTCGAGAAGCAATCTCCAAAGCCATTGGGATGGCCGAAAAAGGTGATACCGTCCTCATTACCGGCAAAGGAGGAGAACACGTCATGTTAATAGGAGAGAAACTTATCCCTTGGAATGACGTAAAAGTAGTTCGAGAAATCCTCGAGCAAATGAACTCTCAAAAATAGTCATGGCAAGATACATTGACTCTACGGGCACCAAAATTGCACTCTTGCATGAAAAGAAAATCGTTGTTCTCTTACGTGACAACATACCTGAGTTACCCTATGCCAACATGTGGGATCTTCCGGGAGGAGGAAAAGAAGGAAATGAAACACCCCGACAGTGTCTTGCCCGAGAAGTCAACGAAGAATTAGGCATCGCTGTCAATGAAAATTCTATTATATGGGAGAAACTTTATACCGAACCAGAAGATACGACGCTTCATTTCTCTTTTATGGTCTGTTTTATCAATCAGGCAACCATTGATAAAATCGTGCTAGGCGATGAGGGCCAACGATGGATGTTAATGCCTATTTCAAAATTCTTTGAAGATGCTCAAGTCATAGGAAAGTTCAAACCGCCTCTCCGCGATTTTTTATCCCAGTCTCACTATTCCTACGTATAATTTTTACCGCGGGAAAGAACCGTTGTTAATATCAATACAGACACCATTAATATAGCTTGGGGAAGAGTCAGCCAACCAGAACACCGTTTGAGCAACATCAACTGGCGTCGCAAACGTCTGTGTAATGGTCGATTTTTGTAACTGTTCTTTTCTTGCCTGAGGGACAACCTCAAACATCTCGGTATCGGTAACTGGCCCTGGAGCAACACAATTAACCACAATACCGTCAGGACCTAAAAGCCGGGCAAAGCTTTTTGTGGCATTAATGAGAGCTGCTTTCGTTACTCCGTACCAGATATCCGGATGCCCAATCTCTCCAGCAATCGAAGCGACGTTAACAATGCGGCCGTCTCCTTTTGTGACCATTAATCGGCTTACCGCCTCGATAAGAGCTATCGGAGCCTTCAGATTAAGTTTTAGTATGTACTCTTTCTTATCGGAAGGATACTCATCATGAGGCAGACTAAACATAATGCCAGCATTGTTAATAAGCACATCCACCTCCCCCACTTCACGTACTAACTGAGGAATCGCCTCAATATCCGTTAAATCGTGGGCAAAACATTGAACGCGTTTATCTTCTTTATATGAAAAGTGGGTAAAATCCCGAGCAATAACCGCCACAGCGTACCCATTCTCAAGAAATAGCTCCGTCAGAGCTAGGCCAATCCCTTTATTCCCACCAGTTATTAAAACTTTTTTCATAGTATCATTATACTTTAGTCCGAGACGGACTGCCATTAAAAAAATGGGAACAAGTCTGCTATACTTTAGATATGCACTCTCATTTTTGCAACGAAATACTCTGCCATGATTAAAACGGCTCTCATTACGGGCGCATCCCAAGGCATAGGGGCAGCTTTCGCCAGACTTCTTGGAGAACAAGGGTACAACCTCATTCTGCTGTCACAGAATAAAGTACTGCTTGAAGCTCTCGCACGTGAAATAGAAAGAGATTGGGGAGTAACCGTATCGATTGAGATACTCGATTTAAGCGATACGTTACAACGTCGCAAGACGATAGAAAAAATTTTAGACCACCACACGGTTGATGTACTGATTAATAACGCCGGATTTGGTTTATCAGGTTCGTTTATTGACACTTCCCTCGACTACGAACTAGGTATGATTGAAGTCCATGTGGCAGCAACTACCGAAGTGACAAAACTTGTACTCAAGCAGATGAAAGGGCACCATAAGGGGCATATAATAAATGTAGCTTCAACGGCCGCATTTCAACCCGGACCATTTATGGCCGTCTATTATGCCACAAAAGCATACATACTATCTTTCTCTGAAGCCCTAGCCGAAGAATTAAAGAAAAGTGGTATCTCTGTGACAGCATTATGCCCTGGTCCTACAAAAACAGGATTTGCGACTCGAGCACACATGCTCCAAACGAATCTTTTTACCCGGCATCGCTTAATGTCTGCCGAATTAGTGGCTCTTATTGGATACCGCGGCATGCTCAATGGAAAAAGAGTCGTCGTCCCCGGAACTCTTAATACAATCGGTTCACTTGCAACTCGAATTGTTCCACGGCCTTGGGTTTTTCGTATTATGAGAGGAGTCCATAGCCGATCTCCTCGCCGAACAGCCAAGAACGCCCCACATTCGTAACTCCTAACGAATTAAAAATATAATTGCTTTCTCTCTCATGGTTGACTAAGGTGTGTATATGCGGCATACAAACCACCGTCTTTCTTTTTGGCATCACAAAACACTATCTATTGTACTTTTGTCTCTATTACTCACCGGGTTATATTTTTTATTCCAAAAGAAATCTCTCACTCCTTCTGCCTCCACCGAGAAAAGGGCATCAAGCCAAGTGAGCGTTGCATTCTGCACGGAAGGCGAAGGGACTGACACCTGTGACCCTTCTCAGAACCTGTATAGTGAGCATGCCATAAGTAACGTTCTTTCCTTTACCGTTACCCAGAATGATCCTCCTTTACAGGCCATTTGCCTTCAAGCGGAAACCGAGAGCTTATTAGTCACACCTTTGCATGGAACCGCTATTATTAGCGACACCAAAGGAACTACTCTTGCAACCTACCAAGATCTTACAAGTGATAAAGATGGAAAAATTACGATTGCCCTAGAAGAAACTCCGGCTTTAACCCTCCCTATAACTTTACGGTTCAAAGCCGATGGTTATTTCGCCCGAAGTATAACGGTAGAAAATTATGATGCAAACACCTGTATTAATTACGCACAGGCAAACAAGTTAATACGAGGCGACTTTAATAATGATGGCGCACTAACGTTTGATGATGTTACGCTTATTATCAAGGCCTATCGGGGCACAAGCCTCCAGTTTGTGCCGGCTGTATTCGGAGAAGAGAAACCAGAGTTCAGCCATGTGCTTGAGATCATTAAGAAATATCGTCAACAAAAGGACTTCCATGATGCATAAAAGCCTTATCGCCTTATTCATTGCGAGCTTCATGCTATGGCCACTCGGGGACGCACAGGCTGCCGACAAAACAGCCATACTGAAACTCAGTGTACCTACATCCACGGTAACCCAAGGCAACCAAGTCACCGTATCCCTTTCATTACTGCCTGGCGGACAGGCCGTTATCGGCACACAAGTAACGCTCTACTTTTCATCAACCCTGACCTACCAATCGTTCGACGGAGCAGGTTCAATTTTTGATACAGAAATCGATGTTCCAACGGTCAATGGCAACACACTTAGCTTTTCACGCGTAGCTATGAATACTTCGTATGTAGGAACAGAAGGACTTATTGGCAAGATAACGTTTGTTGCCAATGAGCCTGGCGCAGGCGATATCACCATCCAAGAAGCCACCACCCAAGTAAAAGCCGACAGCGACTTAACGAATATTCTTCAATCGACACAATCTGCACATACTACTATTTCAGCTCCAACAGTCACCACGACTGTAACTCCAACACCCACACCGACAGCAACACCAACTGCGAGCATTTCCCCCGCAGCAACCTCAACACCAAAAGCCTCTCCCAAAGCGACTACAACATCTCAGATAGTAGTAGCGGTAACAGCGAGCTCCAAAGCGACACCGAGCGAAACGCCTCTGACAACTACCACCCCCTCTACTGAGTCGTCTCCTGAAGCACTCATCGACATAACACCAACCCCAAACCCGATCCAATCCTCTGTACCAACATCCGCAGAAAGATCACGTGCTCGATCATTTGCAATCGCCTTAGTCGTATTGGGTGCATGCGGAACAATAGTTAGCTTACTCTACCTTCGAGGTTCGCACGTATGAAGCACATAACCGCCCGCCTGAGCATTCTATTACTTATCACTGTTCTTTTTGGGACTGGGCTCATACGTAGCCAGTATACGCATGCCCAATCACCAACCGGACAGGCGCCAAAGCTCTTTTGGAGCCCTGAACGTCAAGCTGTTTTAAATAACCTCAAAAATGATCCTCGATGGTTTTCAGTTATTAAATCAAAAGCTGATGCCGCCATTCCTTCTGATGCGGCTGTTCAACAATGCTTTGCCTGTTATGGAACATGGCCAACGCTTATGTATCAGATGACAGGAGATACCGCCTACGCTCAAAAAGCATGGCAAGGCATCAGCCCTGTTGTATCGAGCAATCCACCCTCGCTTCCCGCTGACGGATCAAACGGGACCCGCCAATCACTGGCGACCTATGCCCTCATCTACGACTGGCTCAAACCAGCACTATCGGCTGAGCAGCGACAAACATTCCGTACAAGTCTTATATATTGGTCAAAACTGACCATAGGAGAAATACCTGGCACAAATTTTGCCAGTGGACGGTTAGATGATTCAGATGAAGTCGTTGGGCACTATTTTGGCGTTATTATGACGGCCTTAACAATTGAGGACGAAGACCCAGCAACCAGTACTTTCTTGATTAACCATCCTCATGTTGGCGGCTTCGATGCGACAAGCAATAGTCTCGACAATAAAACAAGCACTATGCGCAATGCTATCAAGCGATACGCAGAGATGGCCCAGGGCGGCGAGTGGATTGAATCATCAGATTATAACGTTAACACGGTAATGCTCATGGCGATTGGCTATATGGGTGTAAAAACAGCAACAGAAACTGACCATTTTCCTGAACTCGCATCCTATTTTAAAGAAGCGGCCATCCAATCGATGCATATCCTTACCCCTGACTTGAAACAAAATTATCAGTGGGGAGACGAGCAGCATCCACGTGACATCCGACTCTATGGAAAACTGCCACATATGGCTGCATTAGCCGCGGTGAACGAATCCGATACGACGGTCGCCCCTCTTGTATGGGGAGCAATCAAAACACTGATGGACACGTATCCAAACGATACATTTGTCAAAACACCTCCGTTTACTTTTTTCCTATTTTTTAATCCTGCAGCCACTCCTGCCACAGATTGGCAAACAAAACTCGCACGAAGCCATACGACGACAAACCAAGGGCTCACTCATTTCCGCACAGGATGGGGTAACGCCGCATCATTCTTCACGAGTTCATTTTTAAACGCCAACGCCTATGTCGATCATCAGCAAATGATAACGGGAGATTTCCAACTGTACCGTAAAGGAGAATGGGCGATCACTCATCCAATTGGCTATACTCTCTCGTCTCTGGCAAGTAACGTTATGCGATTCTCTGGCTACAGCGCCACCCAAGAAGCTCGAGGAATTACCGCTCAAGAAGTTGATCCCAACGGAACCTATGTCTATACCTCTGGATCTGCTGGAGGAACTATTCATAGAAGCGGATACTGGAACCCGCCAGCTACGTTTCTTCATGAATGGACGAGAAGCTTCCTGTACCTCCCGAGCCAAGACAGCTCTCGCGATACGGTCGTTATATTTGACAGAACATTAGCAGACGATCCAAAGCAGCTGTATGGCTGGGCTGAAAATCGCTATGAAGGCGGCGCCAGAAGCACGATTGAAAATTCAGGGGGACGGAAAGAGTGGATTCTCCATACCAGTGAGGCACCCATAGTAACAGGGAATCAAGCTTCATGGAGAACAAAGAACGGCCAATTTATTCAGCTCACAAACCTCCTGCCTACCAACACCCAGAAGACAATCGTCAACGAAAAGGCACCCGCCCAGAAGTTTAATGGTTTTATTTACGACTACGAACAAGCGTTCCATATTGCCATAAAACCCACTATCGACCAGCAATGGGATACATTCCTCTCCGTTGTGACAGCCGGAGAGGAGGCAAACCCAGCTACTCCGACACTCATTGAATCGGCAGATAAGACCGTCCAAGGCGTCGCTTTAGAACAGGGAACACAAACAACACTCAGCTTCTTTAGTGCAAAACCTGGTAAACCAGTTCCGACTCTTAAAAACGGCGATGTATTAACCTATGACGCGAGTCTGTTTAGTAAAATAAAAGATACACGGCTTATTCGAG
This sequence comes from Patescibacteria group bacterium, assembly GCA_036405195.1. GTDB lineage: Bacteria > Patescibacteriota > UBA1384 > 2-12-FULL-50-11 > DASWYB01 > DASWYB01. The sequence continues at coordinate 13,349 of DASWYB010000071.1, read as the reverse complement.
AGGCCTTCCAAATAACCACCACCACAAGCCACACGAGCAATCTCTTTATCGCCGACCTCGATCCAGCTCAACGCTGGAGCCTCAAAATCAACAATACGCGGATACCTTTCTCCGTATCGGAAAAAGGACTGGGCCGGGCAACAATCGAAACAACTGGAGCACTTTCATTAGCTGTCATTCCTAACGACATAGAACCTGAAGGAAAAGCCTCCCTCGAAGTTACGGTAGCGGCCGACTCAGTCCAAGCAAAGACAGGAGAGACTCTTAGGTATCAAGTTACCTATCGAAACAATGGTGAAAAAGCTGCTAGTCAGGCCAAGTTTACGACGGCGATTCCTTCTGAGTTTGAAGTCATCGAAGCCTCACTCCCCACTACCCCAGCCGTATTACAAGATACCAGTACGAACACGTTAACATGGACGATCCCCGCGCTTGCAGCAGGAGAAACAGGAGCTCTCTCATTCCAAGTCAAAGTGAAACCGCGTTCTTCCAAATAAAAAAGAGAGCCTCATGAGGCTCTCTTTTTTATTTCTTTATTTTCGTGAACGAGCACGCTGTGTAGCGTTTAGTACTCGTTTACGAAGCCGAAGATTCTTAGGCGTGACTTCAAGGAGCTCATCATCCTCAAGAAAATCGAGAGATTGCTCTAATGAAAGGTTCAGCGGAGGTGTAATGGTTGCTGAAATTTCTGCATTTGAGCGAACGTTGGTTAGTTTCTTTTCTTTACAGATATTAATCTCGAGATCATTTTCTCGCTGATTGAGGCCGATAATCATACCTTCGTACACGGGCGTCTGAGGACCTACAAAAACAATGCCACGTTCTTGGGCATTCTCAATGCCGTACGTCATAGCCTTGCCAGCTTCTGATGCAATCAAAACACCGTTGCGGAGCTTCGGAATCGCTGCTCCAACTGGTTCCCAACGCAGAAAGAGAGAGTTCATCACAGCCGTTCCGCGAGAAAGGGTCAAAAGCTGGTTACGCAGTCCGAGTAAACCGCGCGTAATGATTTCAAAAATAAGACGGGTAGAGCCATCACCATTTTCGGACTGGCTTAATAAAATCCCTTTACGGCGTCCTACTTCACTCGTAACAGCTCCTACATACTCATCAGTAACATCAATCGTTAACTCTTCAATTGGCTCTTTCATGACGCCTTCAATTTCACGTGTAATAACCTGAGGCTTACCAACCTGAAGTTCATAGCCTTCACGACGAAGCGTTTCAATAAACACCGACAAATGTAGCTCGCCTCGGCCTGACAGGATGTATTCACCACCGTCTTTAACTTCCAAACGCATGGCAACATTTGTTTCTAATTCTTTTTGAATACGTTCGAGAATATGACGGCTCGTTACGTATTGACCTTCTTTACCCGCGAAGGGCGAGGTATTGGCGGAAAGAGACATGCGCAGTGTGGGTTCTTCGATGGCGATTGTCGGCAAGGCTTCGGGCTGAGTCGCGTCAGCAATCGTTTCACCAATATTCGCCCCTTTAATACCAGTGAGGGCAACAACGTCGCCTGCTTCGGCACTCGGTACTTCAACACGTTTGAGTCCTTGGCTGACAAACACTTTATCAATTCGTCCTTGCTCTTGTTTCCCATCGCTCCCCATCAGCACAACGGGTAACCCTGGTTTTGCGATACCACGGCGAATACGGCCAATTGCGTATTTTCCTTGATAATTATCACGATCAAGCGTCGTGACAAGCATTTGGAAAGGAGCATTACTCTCACCTTCTGGAGCTGGTACGTGTTCTAAAATAGCTTCAAAAAGAGGTGAAAGATCCGCATCTTCATCAGGATTCGCGGGAAGCTCAGCCCACGCTTTACCATCACGACCAATTGCGTAATATACCGGAAATTCCAGTTGCGCCTCATCGGTCACGAGATCCAAAAACAGATCATACACCTTACCAATTACGACATCGGGACGAGCATCGCGTTTATCAATTTTATTTAAAACAACAATAGGACGTAAACCAATTTCGAGCGCTTTTTTAAGAACGAATTTAGTCTGCGGCATAGGACCTTCTTGTGCATCAACGACAAGCACGGCACCATCAGCCATGTTTAAGGTTCGTTCAACTTCCCCCCCAAAGTCGGCGTGACCGGGAGTATCAATAATATTAATCTTCGTGTCTTTGTAGACGACCGCTGTATTTTTGGCCAAAATAGTAATGCCACGCTCTCGTTCTTGATCATTCGAGTCCATGATCAAGGTCTGACTCATAGCGGCTTCATTCTCGCGGAATGTGTGAGCCTGTTTAAGAAGACCATCTACAAGAGTTGTCTTGCCGTGGTCAACGTGAGCGATAATAGCAACGTTTCGGATATTCATAGTAAATAATTCCCTCTGCTTAATAACCTGTTAATTCTACTGTATTTTTGATCTTCTGTAAAGCAATGAAACCTGTATTACAGAGAACAATATGATATAAGAGATATATGACCCCACCTAAAGATGCACTCCTTCTGATTGACGGCCATGCCGTGCTGTATCGCGCGTTCCATGCACTGCCACCACTCCAAACAAAAGATGGCCTGCAGACAAACGCCATCTACGGTTTTATTACCACCCTGTTGAAAGCGATTGAGGAAGTAAAACCGAAGTACTGCGCGGTAGCTTTTGACTTAAGCGGAAAAACATTTCGTCACGATGCCTTCGAAGGCTATAAAGCCAGCCGCAAGGAAACTCCCGACGGACTAAAAACACAAATTCCCTATGCCTATAAAGTAGCCCAAGCACTTAACATTCCTATATTTACGAAAGAAACCTTTGAAGCAGATGACATCATCGGAACGTTAGCCAAACAAGCCAACGCACAGGGAATTCCGGTGGTTATCGTAACTGGTGATAAAGACAGCTTCCAGCTCGTAAACGATTTAACCTTTGTGTACACAATGAAACGATCCATTACTGACACGATGCTCTATGACGCAGCTGGTGTAAAGGAGCGAATGGGGGTCCATCCCAGCCAAGTCGTTGATTATAAAGCATTGGCTGGCGATACATCAGATGAAATACCCGGCATCACGGGCATTGGTGACAAAACGGCTATTAACCTACTCGAATTTGCCGGTTCACTCGACGCACTTTATGAGCTCTTAAAAACGAATAAAGACGTCCCTGTAACGCCTCGTATCCGTGAAAAACTACTTGAGGGTGAAAAGATTGCCTACCAGTCACAATCACTCGCAACCATCCATAGAGATGTACCAATTACGTTAGAACTTAAAGCATGTGATATTGCTGACTATGATCCACAAAAAGTTTCTGATCTCTTCAATGCGCTTGAGTTCTATTCCCTTATCAAACGGCTTCCGAAAGCCCATGCCTTGGAAGTTGTCACCACGCAAAACGAACGTGATTGGACTTATAGAACGCTCGTTAGTGAAGCTGGCATATCGGCAGTAGTTCTCGAATTACAAAAAGCCGAAGCGCTTACGGTCGATACGGAAACTGACGGTGTTGATGGCCCAATTATTGGTATCTCACTCGCAGGCCAAGAATCACTCGGCTACTACATTCCTCTTATTCCTGAACACGGCGCAACTCTCTCCAAAGAGAAAATTGCCACACTTCTCAAGAAGCTTCTCGAAGACACCAATGTGGCGAAAGTTGGTCACAATATCAAATATGATATGTGTTCTCTCGAACAACTCGGTATAAACCTCAGTCCGATTGGCTTTGATACGATGGTCGCTGCTTATATTCTCCACGCCCACTTACGTACGTTTGACTTTGACACTGTGTGTCAGCGTGAGTTTGGCTATACGCCGATCTCGTTTACCGATGTCGCCGGAAGCAAGAAGAAAGACGCGACACTTGTAACCGCACCGGCAGATAAAGTCGCGGAATACGCCGCCGAAGATGCCATACTGACACACCGGCTTTACCTTCACTATGCAAAGCAGCTTCAAAAAGAGAAGCATCTTAAAACTGTGGCCGAAACAATTGACTTTCCCCTTATTCCGGTCCTTAAAGCCATGGAACAACACGGTGTATGCCTAGATATTAACCAACTTAAAGTACTGGAAGAGAAACTAGAAAAAGAGATTGAAACTATCCGCACGACAATCGAGAGCTATGCCAATGGACCAATTAATATTAACTCACCAGCACAACTTCAAAAGCTTTTGTTTGAAGATCTGAAACTCGACAAAGCGGGCATGAAAGCAACGCAAACCGGCATTTCAACGGCCGCCTCTGAGCTTGAAAAACTTCAGGGCATGCATCCGGTAATTGATGATATTATGCGTTATCGGGAACTCACGAAGCTTCAAAGTACATATGTAAAAACCCTTCCGGAGCTCGTCGATACCGATGGCCGTCTACACACAAGTTTTAGTATTACGACTGCTGCAACAGGGCGGCTCTCTTCCTCCGATCCTAACTTACAAAACATCCCTATTCGTAGCGAACTTGGCAACGAAATCCGTAAAGCCTTCGTCGCTCCGAAAGGCTACGACCTGGTATCACTCGACTACTCCCAAATGGAATTGCGTATTATTGCCCACTTGTCGCAAGATCCCACTCTTCTCCAAGTCTATAAAGATGGCCGAGATATTCATGATGAAGTTTCTAAACAACTTGGCGTTGACCGTCGTGCGGCAAAAGCCATTAACTTCGGTATTATTTATGGCCTCTCGGCCTTTGGATTGGCGCAAGGATTAAAGATTGAGCAAAAGGTCGCCAAGCAGTATATCGACGCATACTTTGCCACCTACAAAGGCGTGGCAGACTACTTAGCCAAAACCAAACAAGAGATTCGCGACAAAGGATACGTTGAAACCATCTTTGGCCGACGTCGTGAAATTCCTGAAATTAAAGCTGCTAACGCGATGGTACGCGCTGCGGCTGAACGCATGGCGATTAACGCACCCGCTCAAGGTACGGAAGCCGATATAATTAAGCTCGCTATGATTCAAGTTCACGACTGGATCGAGCACACTTACCAGGGAGCAAAGGATCGTCCTTACCTCGTTCTTCAGGTCCATGACTCTTTACTCTTAGAGTCACCAGAAAGCGAAACTGAGCGCGTTGCCGCCAAGGTCAAAGAGCTGATGGAACATGCCTACGAACTTGATATTCCTCTTACTGTCGATTGTGCCGTCGGAAAGAATTGGGGAGAACTTGAGAAACAGCAAACTGCTTAAAGATCCGCTTCTTTATCACGCCCCATGCCGAAACAGGAATTAACACGCGTCTTCAACAAAATATTAATTCAGAGTAAAGAGTACCAAGAAGCGATTACTCTTCTTGAGAAAAACCATGTAGGCAAAACGTGGATTATCGGAGGGTTTATTTACCGCAACTTGGCCTCTTGTCTGTACGGAACTCGACCAGTTACCTCAGATATGGACTTTATTGTGGAACAGATCCCGACAAAACCTTCCCTACCGGACAGCTGGAACCATACAGTGAATCACTTTGGCAATCCTAAGTACAGCCGAGACGGCCTAAGTCTCGATGTTGTCCCACTGACAAACATCCATTCGATTCGCACCAACAAATTAGCGCCTACGATCGAGAACTATTTACTCGGGGTGCCACTCACTATTCAATCAATTGCTTACGATATAGAAACGAAGGAGATTATTGGCGACGTAGGGATAACTTCGTTGTTACAGAAGGTAGTAAGCGTAAACAATAGCGAAGAGCTACACTATCTTGCCCAGAAATACAAACGGAGCATGAATAGCTATATTTCCGAGAAAGCAAGCTCACTTTGTTTCACAAGTAAACTGATTAGTTCGGAACCTCATACCTATTTATAGAGCAAGTAACCAAAAACGATCGCGTTATTTAAAGCGTGGATAAAGATGCCCGGCCAAATACTTTTTGTTTCCTTGGAAAGATAGCCTAAAAGAATACCAATCGCAAAGACTTCGACCATCGCTGCTAAAGGGGGATGTAGTAACGCAAATAACCCTGCCGAGACAAGATAGGCAATCTGCGGGCGATGATTGAGCATGAGCCCTTTAAATAAGAAGCCACGGAAGTACAGCTCTTCGACAAAGGGTGAAACAACGGCAACCATAATCATAGCCCACGCTGCACCCTCTTTCGTACTAAAACTATAGTTCTGAAGGGGCAATCCAAGCCGCTTGAGCACTGCTTGCAAGATAGCAATAAGGACAACAATAAAGACAAACAGGACGAATGCTTCTCCTACTCTCTCTCTCGGAACTTTCTTTAACCCTAGCTGCTTAAGGGTAAATACTCGGGGACGAATAATCCATAAGTAGAGATATATCCCCATAAAAATATTAGTCAGCAAACTAGTGACAAAGATTTGGTAGGGAGTGACCTCCGTCGTCCCTAAACCAGGAGGGGAGAAGAAGAACGAGAGTGCCACTGTGGGGGTCACAATTAAGGCCATACTCGTCACAATATCTTCGAACGTAACTTTCTCTGATTCACGCGGCTGGTATTTCCAATGTCGAATCAGAGGAGTAAACGCACCGAGGATCGTTACACACACAAACCACGCCACGCCACCCATAAAGCTTAAAAATGAGAGGGTTGTGGTAAAATCTTTGGTTCGTCCCGATGGCAAGAAAACAGTCACCAGTTGCATTAGTCCAAATAGGAGGAAAAGGAGAACGAAAAAAGAGTGACGACGGGGGAATCGCTTACGAATCAAGTAAAATGGGTTCAAAAAGAGAGGAAAAATATCGTAAAAGAGAATCCAGAGTACAGCCAAAAGCAGTGTCAGCTGAGAAACCAAAACAAGGCCGATGGGCCAATGGAACACGGCCGCTATAACTCGTAGGATGCCTCCAATGAGTAAAGCTAAGACACCAAGCGAGGGCATATGAAGTCGACGAATAAGCACAGGATTCATATATTCATGCTAACGTAATTACCGCTTGGGTGCAAAAAAAAGAGAGCGTTGTAACGCTCTCTTTTTACTTCTCGCTCTTAAACTTCGTTTTCTATAAGTTCAGCGGAGTCTTCATCTTCGACTGCAATTTCGGCTGCGGGCACTTCTTCAGGAGTTGCATCATCGCCTTTACGAATCTTCGCTTCAATCTCATCGGCAATCGACGGGTTATTTTTGAGGAAGGTTCGGGCCGACTCACGTCCCTGGCCAATCTTCTCGCCTTCATACTGATACCAAGAGCCGGAACGCTGCACAATATCCTTGCCAACTGCTAAGTCTAAAATATCGCCTTCACGTGAAATACCCTCGGCATAAAGAAGGTCAAACTCCGCCACTCGAAACGGTGGCGCCACTTTATTTTTCACGATCTTCACCTTTGTCCGGTTTCCCACGGCCACGTCGCCTTCTTTAATTTGCTCACCGCGACGAATATCCATTCGCACCGAGGCATAGAATTTAAGCGCATTACCACCAGAAGTAGTTTCTGGGTTTCCAAACATCACTCCAATTTTCATACGAATTTGGTTAATGAAGACCACAATCGTTTTGGACTTAGAAATAGCACCGGTAATTTTACGCAAGGCCTGGCTCATTAAACGGGCCTGCACACCAACCGATGCGTCCCCAATATCTCCTTCTAACTCTGAACGGGGAACCAAAGCCGCGACGGAGTCAACAACCACAATATCCAGGGCATTCGATCGTACAAGTGTTTCCACAATCTCCAGCGCTTGCTCACCCGTATCCGGCTGAGAGATCAAGAGTTCGTCAAGGTTAACGCCTAACTTACGGGCATATTCTGGGTCAAAGGCATGCTCGGCATCTACAAATGCGGCTAAGCCGCCTTTTTTTTGAGTCTGTGCAATACAGGACAATGTGAGCGTTGTTTTCCCTGACGATTCAGGACCATAAATTTCAACGATACGGCCTCGTGGCAAACCACCAATGCCTAAGGCAACATCGAGAGCCAGAGAACCCGTGGGAATAGAGGCAATATGATGCGACCGACCGCCACCCATACGCATAATGGCACCTTGCCCAAACTGCTTTTGGATTGCGCCAATGGCAATTTCGAGCGCCTGATTACGAGCCGATGTATCACCACCTTCGTGTGGCACACTAATTTCGGGAGACGGATCTTTTGATTTTTTAGCCATAAAACTCCTTTAACACACTTACTGAACACTAGGGGACGGCGAAACACTTGGAACGGGACTCACAGAAACAGGCGCTCGATAGAGAATCGAGACAATACGTGACGTTTGCTTTTTAATGCGATTTTCCGAGACAACGGTAATCTGGTTAAGACCAGGGCGTAGTATTAAGACGTATGAAAACACACCGTCGCTCCCCACACTCGCTTGTATATCGTCGATCATCACGAGTGCGCCAGGCTCAGTTTTTCCCTCAATCCGTACAGTTTCCGATTCCACCACTTGGTCATTATTCGGGCTGGTAATCTCAAGCGACGGAGGAGAAGCGAACTGCCGTACCTGGTATGTAACATACCCAATAAAGGCGAGCAATACAACAATCGAGAAACCGACCGCCAGAAGCTTTGGAGTAACCGATACCAGCGACTCGCGGCCAGCCATTCGGGGAGAGAACGGATGTCGAGAGATATCAAGGTATAACGTGGCAAGTGACTGTTCCGTTACCTCGGAAGAGAGCCCCAAATATGCTGCGTACCGCCGGATAAAGCCCTTACAGTGCGAGGACGGAAGATCTTTAAATCGGTCATCCTCAATCGCCTCAAGGTAGTGGACACGGACTTTCGTCTCTTGTTCGGCCTGAGACAACGTGAGTTTCTTTTTCATCCGGAGCGACTTCAAACGAACACCCAGACTTTCGGCTGGTGTTACTGTTTTTTGTTGAAATCCATGGGCGGCCATATTCTAGCTATAACACAGGTGACTAACTTTTACAGCTCTGGTAACACAGACTCCAAAGCTATAACATCTCGCTGGAGGTAAAGTCTTCCGTTGAGGAGACTAAAATATCGCGGGGCTTGGCACCATCAGCCGGCCCAATTACCCCTTGTTCTTCTAACAGATCAAGTAAGCGAGCGGCTCGGGCATACCCAACCCGCAAACGGCGCTGCAGAAGAGACGCTGACGCCTTACCTGATTGAATGACGGTTTCTTTGGCTTCTTGGAAAAGAGTATCGTCAATTTCTCCATCACCACCAATCCCAATTGAGTTGGGATTACGGGCCTTAAAGTTCGTGATCGATTCATCATACTCAGCTTCGCCTTCCCGCTTGAGGAAGTCAGTAACGGAACGAATTTCTTTATCAGTTACCATCACACCTTGCGCACGTTTGGCATTTGGAATATCACTTGAGAGATAAAGCATATCGCCCCGGCCTAATAGTTTTTCTGCCCCACCTTGGTCTAGAATCGTACGGGAATCGGCGTTACTGGCCACAGCAAACGCAATACGCGTGGGAATATTGGCCTTGATTAAACCCGTGATAACGTCAACCGAGGGACGTTGGGTGGCGACAATTAAGTGAATACCCACCGCACGAGCCATCTGCGCAATACGCACAATCGACGTTTCAACGTCACTGGCGGCTTGCGTCATAAGGTCGGCCAACTCGTCGATAACAACGACAATATAGGGCATTTTCCCTTCTGTCGGGTTTTCGTTATAGACTTCAATATTACGGGCCGAGGACTCGGCAAACAGCTTAAACCGTCGTTCCATTTCTGCGACCGTCCACTTCAACAAGGCCACCGTCTTGTCTACTTCTGTCACAACTGGAGCGAGGAGATGGGGAATCCCGTTATATTCCGTAAATTCCACCCGTTTCGGATCAACAAGCAACAGGCGTAGCTCACTGGGGGAATTCTGGTACAGTAAGTTTACTAAAATCGAGTTAATACACACCGACTTACCACTTCCGGTCGAACCTGCAATAAGCATGTGCGGCGCACGCTTGAGATCGATAACAAACGGGTCGCCGGCGGAATCTCGCCCAAGCGCCAAGGCCAAACCGGACTGAACTTTTTTAAGTGAATCACTTTCTAAAATTTCACGCAGCGTAACTTTGGCGGCTGACTTATTAGGAATTTCAATTCCGACGGCAGATTTTCCGGGAATAGGCGCTTCAATACGGACTGTTGAAGCGGCTAAAGACAAGGCTAAGTCCTTATCTCGGGCAGATATAGCCGTGAGTTTAACTCCATCAGCTGGTTTTAATGTGTATTGCGAGACAGTTGGACCAACATTAACGTCACCCATCGTGACGTCAATATTAAAGTCTTTGAATGTCTTCTGAATTGTTTCGCGGTTCTTCCCAATGTTACCGGCATCGGGCATTGAGTCAGAGAGCTCAAGTAGATCAAGCGACGGATACTCCCAATCCCCCGAGGCTGACGTAAGCACCCGAACAGGAGCAGAGGTTGAAGCTTCCTTCGTACGGCGTTCAGAACGAGGCAGTGTAAATACTTTCGCCTTAGCACCTCCTCCGAGATTAAGTTGTGGCATTGATTCTTGATTAAATTTAAGCCGCGCCACAATATAGGCCAGCGACACATTCGTGGCCACTAAAAGAGCCGCGATCGAAAAGCCCAGTAAGGCAATATAACCACCGAGCGTTCCGAGAATGCTGGAAGCGAGTTTAAAAGAGAGATTTCCCATAGCTCCACCATACTGGATAAACAGGCCTGGGATAGTAAAAAAGGCAATAATAATGCCGATAGCAACCGATGCTTTTACTCCTTCGTCATCTTTACGCGGCATAAGCAACTTTATTCCCATGACGAGAAAAACAAGGGGGGCCACATACCCTAATATGCCAAAGAGCGATTTGGAAATACGAATCACAACTTCGCCAAATTTACCCGCTAAACCAAAGATCGAAATCACAAAGAGAATGCCTAAAACAGTTAAAAGAATCCCAAACACTTCCCGGGCAGTGTCAGGGTTAATTGTCCAATCAAGCTGGTCTTTAAACGTCGGCTTCCGGCGAGACCGAGACGCGGAGCGTCGGCGGCGATTAAGAAACGGCAAAACACACCTCCTTCGGTAACACACCCAGTCTAGCAGGTTTCCTAACCCATTGCCACAGAGCTTTTCGGTTGACAAGCTCCCCTTACTACGGTATATTCTCGCTATCTCCGTTCCTGATCTCTGAGGAAGCCCGATGAAAAAAGCCTGGTTTCTCCCGATTTTGTGTCTGATCTCGTTCCTTGCCGGAACAACCACAACCGCACGGGCAACGGGGAGTACCGCCCAAGCCGACAACCTTGCGACTGCCAACGCATTTATCAGTTCACTTCAGAGGACAAATGAGATCCTCGAGAGAACAGTCGCAAACGGTAACGAGAACTTGCGTCAGTCGCGGGCAGAGCTAGCCGCCGAAAAGCAGAAAACCAACGAACTACGGGACATGGTAGACGAGTTCCTCGCAGACCTCGAGAAAGTCGAACAGCCCGACGAAGCCATGGTAAAAAAGCTTTACGGCGTCACTTTCCCCAAAGAGGCCTCGAAAGACCCTGCCAAACTCCAGCTCGTTGTAAGGCAGTATCAAAGCCTGCTCCAACAAGCGCGGTGGCGACTCAAAAGTTCACTGCGAGACCGACGAGGGCCACGGGAGTTTCTGGGGCAATCACTCCAGGAATTTGACCAAGATCGCGCAAAGCCGGTCGTCCTGCCTCCCGCCCTCTACGAAGGCTTGCCCAAAGCCCGACCGGATGCCCCCAACGGGTAACATCTTCCTTCACAGGAAGCAACGAGAGAAAAACAACCCTGATCGAGCCGGGGCGACGTCGTACGACGTCGCCCCTTTTTATTACCGCGTAGCGAGATTATAAGAAAACGTCGCCTGGTTTAGTGGCGACGTTTTCTTAGTTTTATTCTTTCACTTTTAGACCGTCGTGATGACAGGGATAATCATTGGATTACGGCCTGTCTCTTCTTCTAAGAATTTCGCGATATCATCACGCATAGCAGCTTTGAGATCTTCCATGCTTCCGCTGTGACGTTTCTGCGCGGCGAGATACGAGCGTTTTACTTCTTCACGCAACTGGTGCATGAGCTGTTCAGCTTCACGAATATACACAAACCCACGAGTAATAATGTCAGGAGATGTGAGCATTTCGCCCGTTTTCTGCTTGGCCACAATAAAGAAAGTAACCATACCTTCATCGCCAAGTGTCTTACGGTCACGAATGACAATCGGACCAACATCGCCGATTTTCTTACCGTCAATCATCACGTCTTCCATTGGAATACGTTCGGCAGAAATACGGCCGCCCTTTTCGTCGAACTCAACGATCTGGCCATTTTCCATCATGATAATTTTGTCTGGTTCTACACCCATTTCGACGGCGATATTACCATGGTCGACCATACGAGGATATGAACCGTGAATTGGAATAAAGTGCTGCGGCTGCGCCAGGGCAATCATCATTTTCAGTTCATCCCGCGAAGGGTGACCTGACACATGGACATCAGCGACAAGCTTGTTGTTGATTACGTTCACGCCTTCACGATAGAGGTTCGTTAAGAGCCGTTCTACCTGATCTTCGTTGCCAGGGATAGCAGAAGCAGAAACGACAACTGTATCCGTGGGATGAAGCTTAACGTGACGATGTGCCCCTTCAGACATCCGGACGAGCGACGAAAACTCTTCGCCTTGACTGCCCGTGGAGAGAATGGCAACTTTATGCGGATCAAAGGTATTCACCTTACGAAGATCAATCAACATGCCCTCAGGAACCTTAAGATACCCAAGTCCCATCGCAATATTGACGTACGTTTCCATTGAGCGACCAGACAGCGCAATCTTACGGCCAAACTTTTTAGCCGAGTTAAAAACTTGCTGCACGCGGTTAATATTGGACGCAAACTGAGCAATAATAATGCGCGCTTTGGCATCTTGGAAGATGCGGTCAAAGGCTTCACCAATAATTCGCTCCGTTGGGCTATACCCAGGGCGATCAACATTGGTCGAGTCTGAGAAGAGAGCCGTAATACCTTCGCCTGCAAGCTGTGCGATACGCGTCCAATCGGCTGGCTTACCGAGCGCAGGTGTGTGCTCTAAACGCCAGTCCGTCGCGTAGAAGAAAAGACCAGCGGGACAACGGATTGCAAGACCAAGGACATCAGGGATCGAGTGCGTGAGACGCACCATTTCGACTGAAATTTTTCCAAAGTGTAATTTATCACCTGCCTGAACTACCGTCATTGGCGCGTTGGTAATACCCGCTTCAGTGAGCTTGTGTTGAATGAGGCCACCGGCTAGCGGAGTTGCATACATGGGGCAACCAAGCTTGGGCCAAATGTAAGGAACGGCACCAATATGGTCTTCATGTCCATGGGTGAAGATCATGCCACGAATATTATTTTTTCGCTCTTCTAAGTAACGGACATCTGGAATTAATGCATCAATGCCAGGGTATTCAGGACCAGCAAAGGCAATCCCGCAGTCTACAACAACGATATCTTCG
>DASWYB010000070.1:0-8767 GCA_036405195.1 Patescibacteria group bacterium | reverse complement strand
CGAAAAAGACTATTGCGGCCAAGTTTGAAGCCTTTGGTGCGCTCTAAAATCTTTTTGTGGCGACGATGAGTAGTTGAACCTGTTTTTACGCGTGCCATGAGGATCCTTTATTTAATTTTAGCGTATGGCAGGAGCCGCTTCATACGTTTAATATCGGCACCGCTAATAGGAAGTAAAAACTTGCTATTTTTGAGGGTGCGACGCGACTTGCCGGGCGCCAAGTGTTGGGCAGACATTTTTAAACGCATCGCCTTGCCGGTGCCGGTGATGTTCGCGATACGTTTGGATGCGGTTTTATTAGTCTTGAGTTTCATACGCGTCCTTTGTGACACAAAATATTCGCCATATTCGGCGATAACTCTGTAATTCTACTACTTTTTGCGAATAATTGCAATAATCCGGTTGCCCATTTGGTTTGGGGCTTGTTCGAACACGCCGTCAATCAGTTCACGGAAGTGATTAATGGTTTCACGGGCAGCATCAGCAAACATGTATTCACGGCCCATAAGCTGTAAATAGACACGTACTTTATCACCGTGCTCGAGCCAGTCTTTGGCTCGCTTTGCCTTGGTTTCTAAGTCATGTTTGTCGATCTTACGGGTTAAGCGAACTTCTTTTAGTTCGGAAGCTTTCGCCTTAACCTTCGATTCCCGCTGTTTTTTCTCGATTTCGTAGCGATACTTGCCGTAGTCCATCATTTTAACAATGGGAGGAACACGGTTGGGATTGATTTCTACCAAATCAATATTGGCGTCAAAGGCAAGAAATTGAGCTTGGTCGTTGGAAACAACGCCAAAAGGCTCGCCTTTTGGTCCAATAAGGAATACTTCTGGCGAATTGATGCGCTCGTTGATGCGTGGCTCTGTTATGCGAACTCCTTCTTGAATGTGTCGTCTCTTATAATTTCTGAGCTCCGGGGAAAATCTGGCTGCAAACTGCTTCTCGTCGTCCCCATAGCTTTGGCTATGGTTCCTCCTGCGGCGCAGTTTTCGCTAAGATTTTCCTTCCCGTTGCTACTAGAAGTTATAAGAGACGACACATCCTACTTCTTCGAAGCAAATGGCACGGGATCTTCCGTGTGGTGATGGGTATTTTTTGCGACAATTTCGCTCATACCCTTTTGAGGTAGTATAGCACGCAGCGTTATCAGTTTCAACGCACCAGGGATTTTAGTAAAGGTTGTTGGCGTCTTGGCGACGACTTGGTCGGCAATCATAATGGGGAGCGGTTCGTGGGCCAAAATTCGAATTTGTTTGCCGTGGAATTGGCTGGCATATTGTTCCGGCTTTGGCGCTCCGCCCATCATGCGTTTGAGAAAGCCTTGTGGCTGACGGACTTGAAGCGTGAGGACCAAATCATGTGAGAGGTGGGCATAATCGGCCTCAAGTTCTGCTTTAACCCGCCCATCAACGTCGAGTGTCACTTTGACGGTTCGTGGGGCAACGATATACGCCTCAGTGAGCATGTACCGCTTTTGCGATATCTGCACCATATCGACTAGATCAAGATGGCGTTGCTTAATAATCTCCGCCGCGGCGCGTAGGTCATTATTGGCCACACCGACCATTTGAGAGATCAATGGCCCGGCGTTTATAGGGATAATTCCCATGGCAATTTTTTCCCGGGATTCGTTCAGGAGAATAGTGGCTACGGTATTCGCCAATTCTTCGCCACCTACCGCTACGATCGTGGTGTATCCCTTATCTATTCCCATATAGGTGAGCTCTTCGGCTGATCGAGCTGGATTGGCAATCGCAATCTCGCCCGAAATTCCCATCGGGGTAATAAGCTCTTGTAGTTTTTGAGCGATTTTGGCTGTTGGCGATCCTTTTGGCGGATCAATAATATAATAGTACATAGCTCACACGGGAAATGAGTGGGGAAATTAGTCTTCTTCTACGACGGCATGGCCGGCGTGTTCGTATTCGTTCATGCGTGCAGAATGTTCCATAGATTCATCATGGGCTTCTTCGACATTTTCTTCGAGCGGCATGGTGCTCTTTCCAATAAACACGGCGCCCGAACGGACGATAAGTTCACGGGTGGAAATGCTGCCGAATATCTTTCCCGTAGGTAATATTTCGAGCTTTTGGCCAGCATCAACGGAGCCACGGATAGTGCCCGCAACAGTAACGATTTGTCCGGATACAGGACCTTTCACATCGGCTGTTTCACCAATCACAATTGATCGTTCTGACGTTACTTCACCTTCAATCTTACCGTGGATGGCAATATCTCCGGCATCTTTAAGGATGCCTGTTAATACAACATTGCCACCAATAATTGTGCCGGGACCGGCAATAGGACGTTCGCGATTCATAAAAAACCTCTCCTTTCTTATCCTGGGGACGCCAGGCGCCTCGTGAGTAGTGTGAGGCAGTCGTTACACTTATCACTCCTATCATGCCCAAGTGGAAAAATCAAATCACTTGAGAGCAAAATGCTCCGTTATAAAAAAGGGGGGCTCTGACACTTGCAGAAACTATATTTTTTTGCTATATTACTCGGGACGAACATACTAAATTGAGACTTGTAATAGGTTCTAAAATAAGGGAAACGAATGCACGATAACCGTCCGATTAAAATTACTGGGGCACGCCAACATAATCTCAAGAATGTAACGATTAGTATTCCCCGTAATTCTCTCACTGTTATCACGGGACTTTCGGGTTCAGGAAAATCCTCACTCGCCTTTGACACGCTGTTTGCAGAAGGACAACGACGCTACGTTGAAAGTCTCTCCAGCTACGCGCGTCAATTTTTAGATACTTTGGAAAAACCAGAGTTTGATACCATTGAAGGCCTTTCGCCGACCATAGCGATCGATCAAAAGACTGCTTCTCATAATCCTCGTTCAACGGTAGGAACGATTACCGAAGTGTATGACTTCTTGCGTCTTTTATTTTCTCGATGTGGAACGCCTCACTGCCCGCATCATCCTAAAGAAGAGCTCGTTGCTCAAACATCCGAGCAAATTTTGCAACGCATGCTTGAAGATGTAAAAGCCTTAGGTTTGCCTCAAAAAGTGGTTGTATATGCCCCGCTGATTTCTGATAAACGTGGTGAGCACAAATATGCGCTCAAAACTGCCCAAAAAGCGAAAATCGACCGAGTCCGTATCGACGGTACGAGTATGACGATCGAAGAAGCCTTAACTCTCGACATCGATCGCAATAAACGTCACTCAATCGAAGCCGAGATCTTAACACTCGGTATTTACAGTGAAGACCGTGAAACCGTGAAAGAACTGGAGCAAGGTGTTTTACGCGCTCTCCAGCTGGGAAATGGTTTAACGATTTTATTCAACCAGAATACGGGCGAAGAAAAATTCTATTCTGAGCATTATACGTGCCCCGAATGTGGCTTTTCTCTGCCCACAATTGAGCCACGGCTATTCTCTTTTAATAGCCCGCACGGCGCCTGCCCGGTCTGCCAGGGGCTTGGGACCCGTTTAGAGTTCGACCAAGGGCTTATTTTGCCTAATCCACGCCTTACGCTAGGCGAAGGCGCTATCCGCCCCTGGAGCCGGATTACGAGCCATAGTAACTGGTATCAGAAGTCGCTCTCAACGTTTGCCATCCGTTATAAAGTTTCGCTTACCGATACTCCGGTTGGCGAGCTGACAGAAAAACAGCTCCATGTGTTACTCTATGGGGATATGGACAATGCTTCGATTCCGGAAGAAGAGCAGTTTGAAGGTATTATTCCCAACTTGCGCCGTCGATACGACGAAACTGATTCTGACTATCTCCGCCAAGAGATTGAGAAATACATGGTTGTTCGAACCTGTCCAAGTTGTCATGGTCAGCGTTTGCGTGCCGAAATTTTAGGTATTACCGTCCAAGGTAAAAATATTGTTGATATTAATGGCATGACAATCGAGGAATTGAGCGCCTTTCTGACGGGTCATACTCAAAATGATCGTAACCAAATGGTCTACGAGCAACTCGCTCGAGAAATCACCCAGCGCCTCGGCTTTTTGCTCGACGTTGGCTTAGGTTACTTAACGCTAGACCGTAGTGCTTCGACTTTGGCGGGGGGAGAAGCGCAGCGTATTCGTTTAGCAACCCAGCTTGGATCGCAGCTTATGGGCGTCATTTACGTTCTTGACGAGCCGAGTATTGGTTTGCACGTCCGTGACCATGAACGTCTCTTAAAGACACTTTTTATGTTACGCGATATTGGTAATACCGTTGTCGTAGTGGAGCACGACGAGCAAACTATGAAAGCGGCTGACTACATTATTGATATCGGCCCTGGCGCTGGCGAAAAAGGCGGCCAATTAATCGCTGCCGGTACACCCGACGAAGTAATGAGTGACACGAATTCTCTCACAGGCGCTTATTTATCCGGCCGTAACTACATTGAGGTTCCCCCAAAACGCCGCAAGGCTGCTGATAAGTGGCTCACGGTGCATGGGGCCGAGGAATTTAATCTTAAAAACGTAACGGTCAAGTTTCCGTTAGAACGGTTTGTTGTGGTTGCGGGTGTTTCGGGATCTGGTAAATCGACCCTTGTGGCCGATATTCTTGCTCGTGCCTTAAGTGTTAAATTCCACCGGGCGAAAGTAGTGCCAGGTAAGCATCAAAAAATCACCGGTATGGAACATATCGATAAGGTGATCGACATTGACCAATCTCCGATTGGCCGAACACCTCGATCAAACCCAGTTACCTATACGGGTATTTTTGGACCAATCCGCGAACTCTTTGCAGAGACTCCTGCCGCGATTGAACGCAACTTCGATGCTGGACACTTTAGTTTTAACTTGCGTGGTGGTCGCTGTGAAACCTGTAAGGGTGATGGCGTTTTAAAAATCGAAATGAACTTCTTGCCTGACGTGTACGTCACCTGTTCGGAATGTAAGGGACGCCGTTATAACCAAGAAGCGATGGAAGTACTCTATAACGGTAAGTCGATTGCCGATGTCTTAGATATGACGATTGACGAGGCCGTCGAATTCTTTAAACAAGACGAGCTGATTCACCATAAGCTGTCTGTGTTGCAAAAAGTCGGATTAGGTTATATGCGATTAGGTCAGCCGGCAACTACGCTGTCGGGTGGGGAAGCCCAACGTATCAAATTAGCAACCGAACTTTCTCGTCAATCCACGGGCCACACGCTCTACATTCTCGACGAGCCCACGACCGGGCTGCACTTTGAAGATAACAAACGTCTCTTGGCTGTGTTACAGGCGCTTGTTGATAAAGGTAACTCAGTGATTGTGGTGGAGCATGACATGGACGTCATTAAATCAGCTGATTGGATTATTGATATTGGCCCTGATGGGGGAGATAAAGGTGGTTCGGTAGTAGCGGAAGGAACTCCCGAACAAGTCGCAAAAGTTACGGCTTCTCACACGGGGCGGGCATTGGCTGAAGTGCTTGCCGCGAGCAAGCAGCCAGCAACTTCCGAAAAAGTTCCTCTAGCCGAGCCTTTAAGCATTGCATAATAAAAGAATTGAGCGCCTCCACGGAGGCGCTCTTTTCATTCTGTCGATGGGTGCCGGCTATTCGCCGGTGGGTGGCTCGAGAATTCGCTGCAAACCTTCTCGCCAGGAAGGGGAGTTCAGTTTGATGAAGTGGATCTGAACTTTCCGTTCGCTCTGGAGCATTATAGTTTCGTTGATTTGCCGGTCGGTATCGACCGTCGAAGTGAGGATAATCGGTATCTCCAGAAACCGATCTCGCAGCAAAATGCGGAGCGTCTCCAGGATAAGATCCGCGACGTAGCGATTCTGTTGATAGCTATCGAGGATTACTCCTTGGCATTCCTGCGGGTCTTGATGGGTGAGTTCCCAGCTATCGTCGACCGTAACGGGTGTCAGGCCGGTGTGGCTTTCGACGACCCTTGCGATGAATGCTCGCATGTCGGGTTGGTACTTTACGATCCAGCACTTCCGTTCCACTTGCAATCTCCTTGTGCACATAGCCTCAAGCACGAATATACTACCAAATTTCTTTAATTTCTGCAATGGTAGGAGCATGAAAACAACCGCTGGGTGGGAGTACGAATTAAAGCATCAACAGGCTGGTAAACGGGTAATTGCTGGCCTGGACGAAGTTGGTCGTGGCTGCTGGGCTGGACCACTTGTGGCGTGCGCTTATGTATTTCACAATGTCCCCTGCGATATCGTCGTGGGCGACTCTAAAACCTTCTCAGAGAAGCAACGTAAAGAATTAGCCTTTAAGCTTGTGGAGTTAGGCGTATCTTCACTTGGTGAAGTATCAGCCGAAGAGATTGACGCCTTAGGCTTACAACAGGCGCAGTATTTGGCTTATGAGCGGGCGTTACAGGGTCTACCTATTGCCCCCGAGGTGGTACTTCTGGATGGTCGTCCGTGGAAAACTGAATTATTTTTCTGCGACGCAGTGGTTGATGGCGATGCGAAGATAGCCTCCATCGCGGCAGCTTCGATTGTTGCTAAGGTTTATCGGGACACCTACATGCGAGAAGTCGCGCATTCGGAATACCCGTACTACGGATTTAATCAACACGTGGGGTATGGTACAAAAGTCCACCAATCGGCGCTGCAAGATCGTGGAACCTGTATTTTACATCGGCAATCGTTTAAGCCGATTAAATCTATTGTCTCCCGATAAAAGCGAAATAACTTTAACTTAATCTGTATCGAGCAGATGAGTATTCTGACTCGACAAAGTAATGATTTTATGCTATTATTGAGGCGCTTCAAGATGTTTAGGCGGCTACGATCCAGCTTGACTGGATTGAGGAAAGTCCGAGCACTGCAGAGTAGCGCTGTCGTTAACGGCGACCAGGGGAGACCCTAGGGAAAGTGCAACAGAAAATACACCGCCAATGGCCCGTAAGGGTACAGGTAAGGTTGAAATCGTGTCCCGCAAGGGATAGCCTTATTCTCGTAATAAGGTGAGGGTAAGAGCCCACGGCGGCTTTGGTGACAAAGCTCGTTGGAAAACCCAGCGTAGTGCAAGTTCGATGGACCCTTTATCGTCAATGGTTACTCGCCAGACGCCTTTTGGGCCCGAACGCTTAGATAGATTGCCGTCTCGCCTTATGGTCAGACAAAACTCGGCTTATCGAACATCTTGAAGCATTAAAAAACTCCTTCCAAATGGCAGGAGTTTTTTTTTGATGCTCAAAAGCTTTGTGTGGCATCTCGAATCAGCGAGAGGTCTAAAATGTATATCCTCCTGAACTTATTTCAGGATCTGGATTGCATGTCATTGCGAGCGCATCGCGGCAATCTGAATTAAGTGGTTTTGGCCTCCGGCCGGGGGTAAGGGACAAGGGGGCCTACTTGCGAAGCGGCCCCCTATCCCTCACCACTCCCAACCCCTGCACGCTCATACAGAATACTTAATTAAAGAGTGGCATTTTCATATCAAAAGATTCTCCTTGTCCGGTGCGGGGGTGGGAGGAGTTGGAGGGTAGGGGACTGCTTCCGGAAATTAAGTCCCCTGTCCTCCAACAAAGCGATAGCTTTTTATAATGATATCTCAAAGAAATGTTTCACTATGAAAAATAACTCCTTATCTAAAAACGTCCTCCCGTACCATGGTGGCAAAGGAAGACGTTCGGTATACTCCGCTACGTATGAGTCTGTGCAATGCTAACCCTTTTTCTTTTTAGGTGTGGGGTGCTCCATAGAGCCACAGCTTCATGAACACGTTCCCCGATACAAGAATTAATCGAATTGGTTAATGCCAGATACGTTGCGGGATGACATGTCTAATCCTAGTGTATTTCCCCCGCATTGTCTTGTCGTAGAGTTCTAAATAATGGCACTGCGCGAACTAATTTTTTGTACAGCGATTCTAAGCATATATTCTTTATGCCTGTAAATATATTTATCTTGAGTTCGTAATTTTGAACTTGTCGCTTTCTCTAATTCGGCAAATAAGCGGTTTCGGTTTTTTGGCGTATCTCCCGATGAAGCAGAGCCCGGATACTTTTATGATAGGCAGGAAGCTTGAGGATGAAACAGTTAGTCAGTACAAGGGTGCTTCAAGAAAGGAGGTAAGGTGCCAACAATTCGCTCCGTCGGTGATTATCACGACTTTTATACCCGTCGCGAGGCAGAGAGTTCCGTACGTAGCCTGGGCTCAACGCTTGGACAATTGGTTTGGTTTCTTGTCGGATTTCTTGAGTCTCTTCTCGTACTCAGATTCGTTTTTCGCCTTTTTGGCGCAGCGGATACCTCATTAACAACTTGGATATATCGTCTTACTGAATGGCTCGTTACTCCGTTTCTTAGAATCGTTTCAACGGTTCAGTCGGGCGGCCTTGTGCTCGAAATTGCCACACTCCTTACAATGTTCTCAGTTGCGTTGATTGGAATCCTCATCAATGCGCTCATTGAATCTTTAAGGCCAACGATATGAAAAACCGTTCCTGAACGCAAGTATAAAAACTACAAAGTGAAAGGAAGTTCCCATGATTCAGACATTAAAACTCTACTCCCAGTTATTACTCCAACAGCTCGTTGATCGAATTGCTCGCAAGCAGGTGTTTACCCTTCGTGCCGCATATTCAAAGCCGAGCCACGCTCCCTATCAAGAGCTTGACTATACACAAAGCAATCGAGCGGTCTTAATAACGGAACTCGACGAATATGGAGATGAAACTCCCGTAGCCGTAGCGTTTCTGAAAGATTCAGAAGTGGTAGTGCGAAAGTTAGCTGAGTTGTGTGAAGCGGAATAAGGTTATTGTCCTCTCTTAAAAAGGAGTTAGTCATGTGGCTAGCTCCTTTTTTGTATTCTGTGTTAGTTATAATTTACAAAATTAA
>DASWYB010000069.1:0-3016 GCA_036405195.1 Patescibacteria group bacterium | reverse complement strand
TGTAATGAATCTATTACGCTTGGTTCTCTCTTTCCGCTCGACCCTACCTGGCGTGACGTATCAACAGAATCGTTCCTTCGAACGGTGTTACATGAATCGACCTCTGACGACATCCACGACATTGTAACTCCTCTCAAGCGTGGCCATGTGTTTCATGGGCCAGCGGTTGGGAGTGAAGATTTGTTCCTTATTGCCAACCACGATCTTCATGGTCTTGATACGGTGGGAGATACGCTACAGGCATGGGGCGAACATCCGCTCATGACAATGTTTTGTGATCATAATCCCGATGCCGCCATCTGCCAATCTCTCGATAAGTATCGTCATATTGTATCCGTGACCTCACGACAAAGTTATCATGATGCCTACTTTGGCTCGTCTTTACGCCACCCCTATCTGGAGCAAATTAAACACTCTTCCCCTACTACGCTCTTAGAGATGCTTAATTCCCCTCATTATGGGTATCCATCAAAACCGTATCGCACCGTTGCTTTGCTTGACGAAGAATTAAACGCAGATTTTGATTGGCTTTTGAGCTCCTATCTCAAGCAGCAACGCCAAGATGCCTACTCATGCCTATTCATCGATCCGCGTGCTGTAGAAGGCAGTGTTGTTATCAGTAATATGAAATTTGATCCCAATACTCCCCTGGCTTCTCAGCTTCATGTATATGCCTAACCCGGAGGTTCCATGTTATTAGTATTCCAACCTGTCCGTCACGGTATTGCCTACGCTGCATTTACTCCCACTTCGGAATTAGTGTACGACGGATTTCTCACTATTGATGAATGGTCATCTCGCCACCTTAAGCAGCGGTTTGATGCGGAGCTCCTTACCAAAGTGCGCGGTCATGGCCGTGTATTTACCAAACTCGGCATTATTTTGCCATTTGCCGACATCAATTTTCGTGGTGCCAAGCCAGCTACCAGCGTAAGTCTTAAACAATTAGCAACTACTTCTCTGCGCCAAACATTGCTAGATCCCGCTCGTTTAACCTACGAAGCGGCAAAATCAGCTTGGCCTCACTTACCACAATTTTTTCTTTCCGACACATATCTTTCAGATCAAGTCGACCGCACGTTCGGCCTCCCGCCTTTTTCTTACGAAATGAATAAGACTCTCAATAGTGTTCCCTACCTTGTGCATAGTTATGGTCACCGTGCCAACCTTGCATCGGTTAAAGACGCCAAAGTAGTACTTAGCTTATATGTTGGTGAGCAGACAAGTATTGCTCTTTTTGAAGATGAAAAGCTTAAAGATGCCACAATCTCTCACGCTCCCTTTTCTTCTGTTATGGGGTTACATAGTCCAGGTAGTCTCGATGTTGGGTTTGTAACCGAGCTTGTGCAAAAGAAACGTCCAGCAGAGGTGACGAACTTATTTATCTCCCAAAGTGGTCTCCAGCCCATGACAGAAACCAAACTCTCAATCGATGACTTAATCCACATTGCTGGCTTAGTGCCACGGAAAGATATGGAACATTTAGACAAGCTCTCAATCGAAGCAATTGAATGGATCGAACTCTCGGTACGTAACTTTGTTCGATCGTTGCGTCACTCGCTTGGTGGGTTTCTCACCTATTCCGGCAAGATTGATTCATTGGTTATTAATACCTCCGTCGTGGGTGCAACAAGCCCCCTCTGGAAATTGTTGTTGTCGGGAAGTTTAAGCAAGCTCTCTGTACATTACTGCGATATCTCACTTCTTCAAGCAGCCTGCCGCGACTTAGAAGCCTAGCGCGATCTTGTCGTTTTTAGGGCAATACCGTATAATACAGAGTGATCTTGCACCTTACATTTTTAGGGCCTTTAGCTCAGTTGGTAGAGCACTTCCATGGCATGGAAGGGGTCAGGAGTTCGAGTCTCCTAAGGTCCACCAGACGAAAGTAGCTTCGAAAAGGGCTTTTTTCGTCTGGTAGCATTATATGCGGTTTCAAAACCGCGCGGTTCAGATAATTCCTGAAGGGCTCTGCCCGTAAGCCCAGAGCGAAGCGTCGGGAATTATACCAGGCCACACTGTGGCCGATGTACGCCGGTACGGTACACCATGGTAGAAAGCAGGTTGAGAAACGCCTGCTTTTTGCGTTTGGTAGATAGGTGGTGATTTTTGTGTTCTTGAGAATAACCAAGAAAAGTGCGATTATAAACGAACGATGCTAAAAACGTTGATAAAAGACAAAATTGAACTTAGCCACAAGTCAATTATTAATGAACTTAGAGGTTACAGAAATCGTCCTGAGGATGCAATTTGTGAGTATATTTGGAATTCTTTTGATGCACAGTCTACAACAGTAAATATTAACTATGATTTTATAAATGGTACAGAGTCTGCGGTAGCTTTTGGGTATCCTAGTCTTTCAGTATCTGACAATGGAACTGGCTGGGATTTAAGCAATACGCAAACCGCCAAACTTTTTCTAGACTCCCAAAAAAGTTTACATAAAAACCGTTTTAAAAGCATACCTCACGGAAGTAAGGGCGTAGGCCGATTTACATTCTATTGTTTTGCAAGTAAGGCCATATGGGAAAGTCATTTTAATGGACAAAGCTACCAATTGACACTCGAAAGAGAAAGCCTTGCTAGCTACGAAATAGATTCTAGTAAATTAGGTCCAACAGATCAAAATGGAACTACAGTCAGATTTGAAGTTGATAACACCCTACTAAATGAGTCATTTTTTGAAGATGTGCTTCCCGCAAGATTATTGGAAAAATTTGCTTGGTTTTTAATAGAGCATCCCGAAAAACAAATCAATATAAATGGAAATCCATTGGATCTTAACTCAATAATAAAGAATCGAAAAGAAGAGAGCCTTATTATTGACGGTAAAACGGTTTTATTAGATTTAGTTCAGTGGAATAGATCGTTAGCGGATCAGGAAAACTCTAGAGCTTACTATATTGGAAATGATAGTGAAGAAATTTGTAAATACCCTACGGGTTTAAACAATAAGGCGGATGACTTTTACCATTCAGCGTTTGTTAGGAGCGCATCTTTTGACACGGTCTTATTTGAC
>DASWYB010000068.1:0-7415 GCA_036405195.1 Patescibacteria group bacterium | reverse complement strand
TACCCTGGTTAATCGTTGGCTTATTTGGTGCTGCGTCGGTTTCGTTTTTAATGTCTCGTTTTGAACGGGCTTTAAGCGAAGATCTCTCGCTCGCCTTTTTCTTACCGGCAATTGTCTATATGAGCGATGCGGTGGGGACTCAGACCGAAACAATGATTGTGCGGAATATGGCTACGAAGCGAATCCGTTTCGCCGTGTATCTTGTGAAAGAATTCTTTTTGGGACTCGCGCTTGGTGTCATTTTTGGTATTTTATTGGGAGGGTTTGCTTTCGTGTGGCTCCATGACTCGAAAGTTGCTCTATCAGTCGGGTTAGCCATGTTTGCGAATATTTTAGTTGCTCCCCTTATTGCATTAGCTATTCCTACTTTTATTCGCCACGCTCATAAAGATCCCGCATTAGGAGCGGGACCATTCACGACTATTATTCAGGATGCTATCAGCGTTGTAATCTACTTTATGATCGCAACGGCAATTATTTTTCACTAAAGACTATAGCCAGCGGTTACGGTTAAAGATAAGAAAAATAATGAGCGTAATCAGGAGCGTGATCGACACGATCCCGGCAAAAGCATAGGGTGATTGGGCAAAGGGAAGCGCAACGTTCATGCCAAAGAAGCTCGAGATGATCATTGGCACGGTCATTAAGATAGTGAGTGAGGTGAGGAGTTTTAACACCTGGTTGAGATTATTCCCCATAATCGTTGAGTAGGCCTCACGGACATTCACAATGGTCTTAAGGTTTGATTTTGCAAGCTCAATTAACTGACCATTCGTCAGGAAAATATCTTCGACTAAATCTTCGTCTGTCGCATAGAGCTTGAGGGTTTTGCCTGAGAGTAAGGTATTCAAAAGAGCGCTTGTAGGAACTAATGCTGCCAGAAAGTCGTTGAGAATATTCTCGAACGAAACGAGCTGTACAACGTGGCGGTTGGTAATGGATTCTAATTGTACGGAAGCGGCGCGAACTCGTCGGCTCATATTGGTTAAAAATCGGCTGTAACTGGCATTGATTTCGGTAAAGAACTGAAGGAAGAGTTTGATCCGCTGTGTCGTCGTAAAGGGTAACTTTCCTTCTTTAAATTTGGCAAAGACGGGAAGTTGTCGCATGGAGACAGTGATAACGGCGGAACCAGTGAGCGCTATAAGAAGAGGTACAGTCATAACAGAGGTACCTTCCTGGAATGGAACACGTGTATAGACATAGAGTACGCCATCTTCGCGTTCTATACGAGGTACTTCATACAAGTCGAGCGCATCTTTAATTAAGCTCGCATCAAGGGCATGAGCTTTGGCTACGGCGGTGACTTCAGATTCAGTTGGTTCTTCGAGACAGACCCAAACGCCCGTCTTGGATTCTTTCAAGACCTTGGGTTCCGTATCTTTAATTGTCTTGTGAAAAATAGTGACCATAGCACCCCTTTACCCTATGTAAAAACGCGAAAATATACCCCCCTATTTTAGTATATATCTAACTAGTGGTCAACCAGCTATTCTACGACAATAGTACCTGTTTGGCTTGAATTCAGATGGTTATGATATGTCCAAGTTCCTGCTTTGGTGAACGTAAAGGAGTAAGTCTCTCCCGGAGCATATCCGCGCTCAGCATCAAAAGCACTATACTTAGTGTGTACAGGGTGTGGGTCTGAGGCAACCCAAATTGACTGGGATCCGTTATTGAGGAATCGAACCGTATCCCCTACTTTAATCGTAAGACTACGAGGACTAAATGCCTGGCCATTAAACGTAACGTCGTGTGTGGTTGTGGTGGTTGGACTTACCGTAGTTACGGTGGTCGCGCTGGGTGTTGCAGTCGTTTCGAGCGTGGTGGTTACGGTTACCTGCGCGGTTGGTGTGTTTGTTGGGGAGATGGTTGAGGTGCGGTTTCGTTGTGCGAAGGCTACGGCGACAACCGCAAGAACTGCAACGATGCCAATAATGAGTGGTCGATTCATAAGGTGTCTCCTTCTGCTGGGTAAATTTCGGTGTACTTGTCTTGTAAATAACGAGTAAAGTGGTCGCTTGAGAGTGCTGTCCCGGTGATTTCTTGAATCAATGCACCTGCTGTGAATCGTTTGCCATGGATATGGATTTTTGTGCGGAGCCAGTCCAAAAGATAGTGGAATTCTCCTCGGGCTAACTTCTCATCTAGCTGCTGAATTTCTTTTTTCGCTTGAGCAAAGATTTGTGCAGCATAGAGATTTCCGAGTGTATAGGTAGGAAAGTAACCGAATGACCCGTGTGACCAGTGGACATCCTGGAGTACGCCGTGAGCATCATCGGGCACATCAATTCCTAAGTATTCACTATACTTTTTATTCCAGACCGCTGGCAAGTCTTGAACTTCCAAAGTCCCCTCAATCAACTCTTTTTCAATTTCAAAGCGGATAATAATATGCAAGTTGTAGGTGACTTCGTCTGATTCTGTCCGAATGAGCGAAGGTGTCACAGTGTTAATGGCACGGTAAAAGTCTTCAAACGAAAGTGCTCCAAATGGCTCAGGAAACTCCGCTTGGAGTTTAGGATAAAAATACTGCCAGAACGGCTTACTCTTCCCTACCTGATTCTCCCACATACGTGATTGTGATTCGTGAATACCGAGTGAGATGTATTCCGCTAACGGAGTCCCAAAGTGCTCGGGATTCAAACCTTGTTCATAGAGACCGTGCCCAACTTCATGGATAGTTGACCCGACCGATCCCCAAATATCTTCAGTATTATAGCGGGTGGTAAAGCGCACATCTTGGGGATTAAAGTTTGTGCAGAACGGGTGGGCGCTTACATCGACCCGGCCGCAGGAAAACTGAAAGCCTAACGCTTCGGCTACCTGCTTATTAAAGTCAATTTGCTTTTCTACGGGATAGTTCCCTAACAGCACTGAAGGGTCGGGTTGATTCGGACTCTGTGTAAGTTTTTGGATAAACGGCACCAGAAATGTTTTAAGTTCTTCAAGCTTAGTCGCCACCTCTTTTGTGGTTGCGCCGGGTTCATACATATCTAACAACGCATCATAAGGCGAATCTTTATATCCAAGGAGCTTCGCTTGCTCTCGGCTCATTGCCACTATTTTTTCTAAATACGGCGCAAAAATCGAAAAGTCATTGGCTTTTCTTGCTTTTACCCACACACTGTTGGCTTCACTGGTGAGTTTCGTAAGTGCTTCTACAAAATCGGTAGGTAGTTTTTGCTCCCGTTCAAAGTCACGCCACACTTCTTCTACGATTACGGCGTCATCACCTTGTAGTGTTCCCACCTGGACGGCTTGATGGAGCTTGGTAAGAATCGCATCGCTATCTAAAGCGGTAAATTTTGTGTGGTTAAGCCCCGCGAGGTAGGCCAACGTTTCTCCACGAAAGCGACTTCCCTCTTCTGGCATGTACACCTCTTGGTCCCACTGGAGGATAGCTAAAGCAGATCGCAGATGCGTAATTTCGCTCAGTCGTTGTTTGAGAGTAGTAAGTTCTTGCATGGCTTGAGGATACGCCTAATTTAATAACATGTCATTAGAGACTTTCTATAAAATGCAAAACCACCCGCCCCAGCCGAAGCTGGTTTGGGTGGTTGAGTGTTGAGGGGCGGCAGACCTAAAGGTCATCGTCTTGATCTGTGTCGAGGTCGGACTCACTTCCCCAGTGGCCGAGTAGCCCTCCTGGATCTCGATCGAGGTCGTCCGTACCGAATCGGTCTTTAGGTTGGTGCGACTCCTGGTGACTCGGCCTTCGCCTGAGCGGCATTCTCACGTTCATGAGCACAAAGGCCAGGATAGAGCAGTAGCAGAACTTTCCGACTAATGCTGGTATCTCAGGAATCGTCTGTCCACCCAGGCCGTAGAGAAGTCCTGTCAAAACGAGCCCTGCCAAAAGTGAGAACTTGGCCTGCTCGAACAAGAGCATCGTTTTGAGTCGTCTTACCCGTAGCTCTTTTTCTTTTTCGTTCATGTGCTTGTCTCGGGCAGGGGGTGAAGATTCCCGCCACGGTCCTGCCGGCGTTGCTGTAATAAATTAAAGCAACATTACCAGTACGTGGCTGATAGCCAGCAGGACGGTAGCGAGAATACCATCTTCAGAGTCGGCTTAGAAAAGTAAACTCTGAGGTGGTGCTGTCCGGACGAATCCGGACAGCGATCCTGTTGTCGGGTACCCTGGCCTTCCGCCAAAGGCAGATCAGAAAGTCTGGATCTGCCGGTTCCGGTTGCCGAACGCGGCGGCGATTTCACGGTTGTTGATCTGCACCGCTAGAGCTCCGGCGGCCGCGAACGTGACCACGAAGTACGTGAGGCACGCCACTCCACTCCAGTGGATACCCGCCTTGTTCACGATCGCAAACGCGAGCGTGCCGCAGCAGATAACCGCCATCCCGGCCAGGGCCGTCTTGCCTTGCTTGGTCGTAACGGACAGGCCGACGTAGGTCGCCGCAAGGATCGCGGCCATGCCGACGGCGTCGTTGGTAGCCACGCCGTACACGATAGCCACGAGGATCGCGGCGATCATCACGTTTAGCTCCCAGGGGAACACGGGGACTTTATTCTGATTCACGGGTTCTTCCCTCCACGGCTCCTTCCTGACGGCTCAACTGCCGACTTAAGGAGTCCTGGGGGAAGGGCATCGAAAAGTGATGCCTCTTCCAGGTGGTTGTGAGGTGCGTGAGAAGAGCGGTCGAAGCTTCTCTCATTGACGCAAGAAATATACCACAAAAAGTCTATTCTGTCAAGGCTTACTACGGCGCGGGCGTCGGGCTAGAAGTAGCCAAGATTTCTAAAATCTGCAGTTTTAAATCCGCATATTCGGGTACACCAGACATTCCTTTTCCGTTCAAAAAGAGTGTGGGGGTCGAGGTGACTCCCAGTGTCTCTCCCTCCGCGACGTCTCGATCGATGGCATCTTTGCCTTTTTGTTCTTCTACAAACGTACGGTATTCCGGGAGTGAAAGTCCTAGCTCAGACGCGTAGCGTTCAAATACAATATTCGGATTTTTTGCGTTGGCCCATTCTCCTTGCCGTTCAAAGAGAAGGTTGTGCATATCCCAAAAACGGCCTTGGTCTTTGGCTGCTTCGCTCGCCATGGCTGCGTCGTAGGCGTTATAGTGAATATCCATTAAAGGAAAGTGACGGTGGATAAACCGAATCTTACCATCGTATTCTTTAAGAAGTGTTTCAAGGGTGGGATAGAGCTGTTTACAGGAAGGACATTGAAAGTCGGTATATTCAATAATCGTGATCGGTGCATTTTCGGGTCCGCGCGCAATTGCTCCGGTGGTATCAATAGACTGGGCAATACGTGCCACATTTGGCTTAGATTTTGCGCTAAACGCAAAAATTGCAATTAATGCTGCGGTAATAATTACTGCCGCCGTGCCGAGCCGTAGTTCTCGTGTCATGGTTCTTCCCTTCTCGCCGCAGCATACTCTTTGGGGCTTTGGGGTGCAAGAAAAAGCCTGGCTTGCGCCAGGCTTTCGGCCATGCCCCGCTGGGCAGGTTACTTTGTTCGCGTGTTGTACTTCTCTTCTGCTCCGGCAATAAACCGTCGCAAGAGCAACCAAGCACTCCTTGCGGGAATCGGGGCTTTCGGATCGTCGATCTCAAGGTAGCCCTCTTTGGCGTCCTCGAGGACCTCGTGGGGCGCTCCTCCGGTGAGAAGCGCCAAGCTCCCAAGACTGATCGCTTCTCCTTGTCCCAGCTTAATGAGCGGAAGCATGTACGTCGGTTTTCCGATCTTCTCGCACATCCACTCCCAGACGGCCAGGTGCCGAATGCAGAGCGGAAGGTTGCCCGCTGCCGGATGGTGGCACAACGTGCAGCGAGGACGAACCTTCGTCTGTACGGCGATGCCAGCTTCGAGCAGCATGTCGAGAAAAATCACCGTTGCCACAGGCAGATAGTGTGGTTCCTTTTTCTTCTCCCGGGTCCCTCTTGTGGCCAACCCCTCTTGGGCACAGAGCTGGATGATCGTTTCGATAGCGGTATTCCAAACCCGGGCATAGATCCGGATTGATACCATCTGGGGTGCGTCGGCTACTCGCCAGTGTCGGCGAATTGATTGCGCAATATTCCCTTCGGTATAGGGTCGTTTCATCTGCGCCAGATGAGTCTTTACCTCTCGGATCTTGGCGGTACAGATAGGACAGTATGCCTCCCGGACGACGTTTCGTATCTCACAGATGCCGCAGACGCGTTCGAGGGCTTTGCCTCGACTCTTTGTTGCGAGGAGTCTGCCTTCAGTAGCGACTCCCTCGGAAATTGCTTCCACTTATTTCCTCCCTTAAATCACACTCAAGTGGTTTGTTGTTTAGTATATATAGTATTTATCGGTATATCAAGTCACAAAGTTTTATGTATCTTTTTGGGTAGACAGTAGTTTAAAATAACAGCATTGACAAAAGTATACATTTTTAGTATTGTATGACTCACGAAACGTTGCATTCGGTCTATGCACATAAGCCTTGGCTTGTGTTCGCAGAACTGGGAGCGCTCGTGCTCTTTACTGTCTGAATCCGGAGGATTCACGTGCCCATTGAGCTTGCGGTTCGAATGCTGTGCGCGCTCGCCTTCGCCTGCTTCGCAGGCTACTACGGATGGTACCGTCAGTCGGAAAGGTGTCGGATTTGCTACTTCGATCCGAAGTGGCGCACCGTCTGTCCGGAAGTCCGGCAGCAGAAGTTCGCCCTCCTGCGGAGCGTGCTGAAGATGGCTGTCGTGGTGGCCCTGCTGTGGTATAGCGCGGATACGTCCGCGCTGACCGCATCGCCGGCTTTGCCGGACTACTACCGCTGGGTCGGGGTTGGTCTCTGTCTCTACGGCCTCTTCCAGATACTCAGTGTGGCGCTAGTCGGGCCGGGGCTGGCAAGGTTCCCATTCCATGGCGGCTTTGCGCTGTGGACGTTCGGGCTGTCTCTCGCCACTTCGTCGTGGTTTGTGGCCGTACCGCTGGTACTTCTGCTGGTGCTAAGCCTCACCCGCATCAGCTGGTGCCAATGGTATCTACCCGGCGCGTTCATCGTGTGGCCTCAGGCGGTGCGGAGAATGGTTATGCGGTGACTCGCTGCTGACATCATACTGTCCGGATGGGGAGATTCGTTAAGGCGCTTGTGTGCCTACTCCCTACCCCAGAGTTCACTTTCATAAAGTGTATTGTGGAGGTAAGAGAAGAAATTTGCTTCACTTAGACTAGATTCACCAGACAAAAAACATCTGTTCATTGCAGATGTTTTTTGTCTGGTCGGGCTGGCGGGATTCGAACCCACGACCTCGTCGTCCCGAACGACGCGCGCTACCAAGCTGCGCCATACCCCGTTGCTGCTGCGCGGCAACCTGTCAAGGATACCCGATTCCGGTGGTCTGTCCGTTCAGCGATACCGGGGTGAGCGTCATGACGATCGCCTCGGGCGGGCAGGCGAAGCGCACCGGCGCGTAGATCGAGG
>DASWYB010000067.1:0-14093 GCA_036405195.1 Patescibacteria group bacterium | reverse complement strand
ACAGGCAATACTGAGTTCGGGGCATCAGTGTGTAGGGGGACAATGCAATCTGTGCCGAGTCGTACCGGCCCATATCCCGAGCTCTCGGGGGAGATGGGTAATCGACGTCGACGAAGAAACCGCTCAACTGACGGAAGTAGGTGCTACGAGGCACGAAGCTTCCCCCGCAAGACCCGCTGCCATAGCGCCACCCGTGGCGCAAACTCCGCGACCAGTACCGACACCCCCCGTGCGAGTCGTGACAGAAGAAGAGCCGGGCTCACACTGGACGGATCGAATCTGATCCTCCCTCTCTATCTGAGATCACGCCGCGCAGTCCTCTGCGCGGCTCCTCTTTTTTAAAACAGAAAACCGCTATGTCCCACCGGTTGGGCGTAGCGGTTTCCTTTTGGTCTCCATATGCGTCCATATGAAGGAGTCAAATACTCTAGCGCGCGAGTCACAATATGCTTACTGCCGTAAGCAGACATTTATAAATTTTACTGATATAATACGTTTGTGTCAACCGTATAAGACATTACAGGTTGGACATGCCGAGGTGGCGAAATGGTAGACGCACCAGCCTTAGGAGCTGGCGCCGCAAGGCGTGGAGGTTCGAGTCCTCTCCTCGGCACCAGATGAATGCTTCACAAAACGGAGTACCCATCTGGTTTATAATAGGTTAATCTTTATGGAGGTGTAACTCAGTGGCCAGAGTGCTTCGTTCACATCGAAGAAGTCGGAGGTTCAAATCCTCCCATCTCCACCACGGAAAAAGCCCATCGCAAGATGGTTTTTTTCTATGTCAAGATTGACTATATGAGTCAAGGCCACTACTATCGAACCATGCACTACCTTTATCATATGGTCCCTAAAGATTTAGTTGGAGACATACTCTACCCATTAAATAAGCTTAAACTCCTTGACCCAGAACTGTACGATAAAAAAACGAAAAAGTACCAAGGAAGAGAATACCAACTGGAGCTAAAAGTTCCCCCTCTCAACTGCTTGTGGAATGATGTGCTGCACCTCTCTCCTATTCATCCCCAAGAAGTTGTCGACACACTTAAAGCATGTGGAGATACAGGCCCTTACACGCATCGATGTTATCAAATTGATCCTTATTTTTTAGATAAAGAACTCACCACAGTATTTCTTTACAGCAAACCTAAAGAAAGAAGACCCAGATTCGAAGTTCCGGCCGACGACTTCATCGACTATGACCCAAATAAAATTGAGCAGTATGCTCATTACTCACAACTTACCAAAGATTATTTCTGTCGAATGTACGCCGACGGAAAGTATCCCCTGCTCTACCATTTTGTGCCGCATATCCTCTATAAAGGTACGATTAACGTTTCAAACCTACCGATTATCGAAGCTTCTATTCCGGCTTCCTAGCCACCAAAAGCGCCCACATATTTTCCATAGGAGCTCCATCCGAATTTATTTTACGAGGGATACGCATTACTTCTTTATACTCAAGGATATGCCAATCACGGTATAACGACTTTAACTCTCCAGACTGAAGCCAATACTGGTCATATTCCGGATTTCGAAACGGACCTCCATCGAGATAGTCGGCGATAATCACTACCCCGCCAGGCCTTGTGCTCTCTTTTATTTGATGAAATAACTCTGGAAATAAGTTTGGCGATAGAAAATGAATAATGTTTATGGCTAGAATCATATCGTAAGATTGAAAGGAAAAACTTCCGACTTCCGACACAATACCGGTACATAAATCTCTCATACTTTCTGCTTCGGCCCGTTCTAGAAACGAGGCAATTGCAGCGGGAGACCGATCAACATTCGTAACCGAAAATCCTAGATGCGCAAGGTACAAACTATTTCTGCCATCCCCGCCACCTAAATCTAATACTGTTCCTGATTTAAGCTGGGTAGCAAATTGCTTTAGCTCATCTAGCGGTTCGATACCCCAAGGGTGGGATTCTTTCCTGTAATCAAAAGTCATACTATAAATCTCCAACTTACAATTCTACGAAGGGACGTAATTTTTCCAGTGTCTTTGGGCCAATACCTTTGACTTTTTCAAGATCATCTACCGTTTTAAATCCTTCACTCTCTCGGTAATCGAGAATGGCCTTTGCCTTGGCAGGGCCAATTCCCGGCAATGTTTCCAGCTCTCCTTGCGTAGCCGTAGAAAGCTTAATTGTGTTGTTTACAGTCACCGTTGGTAAGGGAGTAATTTGCAATACTATTTCCGCAGAAGGGGAAGTAAGTGAAGTAAGTGAGGCAGAGACTCCAGAGGTTACGATCTGAACACTCGTTCGGCTCATTTCCAGGACTCTTAGCTCTTCCCTATAAAGCCATGCACCTGCCAAAGCGAAAACAATCAAAAACATACCAATCACCTGACGAGCGCCCGTATGGAAATACTGTCTCCAGTCCATACTTTCACTATAACACAAGTCCTTACTCCGGATGATGCTGACGCCAGAATCGTTCGAGCGATTGCTTAAAAGCTGGGTTCGCCAATAACTCGGCAGCAATCGACTGAACCTTCTGGACTTGTTCTGTATTTTGCAATGAAGCAAATCGAAGCGGCGGAATACCTGACTGAGAAAGACCGGTTAATTCACCGGGGCCGCGCAATTCAAGATCTTTTTCGGCAAGAACAAAGCCGTCGTTGGTTTGTTCCATAATTTTAAGTCGATCGTTATCTATCGCTGCAGACGACGAAGGAAAAAGCAAACAAAAGCTCTGTCGCTCTCCCCGACCAACCCGACCACGGAGCTGATGGAGCTGCGCTAAGCCAAATCGTTCTGCTCCTTCAATAATCATAATATTGGCATTTGGCACGTCGACCCCAACTTCAATAACGGTCGTACTCACAAGTATATCCGTCTCTCCAGCTCGAAACGATTGCATGACACTATCCTTCTCGGCAGCTTTCATTTTACCGTGAAGAATCAAAACTTTCCGATTCGGAAATTGCTTTTGCAGTTCCGTTGCCCATGTTGTTACCGCTTTCTTTTCTTCTACCGGTTCGAATAGCTGTGTAAACATATTCGCTTCATCATCTTTGGCCGGCTCAATCAAAGGGCAGACTACATAGACTTGTCCGCCTTTGGCAATTTGATCTTCGATAAACTGATAGGCTTTATCGCGGCTTGTATCACTCACCACCCGCGTAACGATTTCTTTTCGACCTGCTGGCTTTTGTTTAATAACAGAAAGAGAAAGATCACCGTAGAGCAAAAGCGCCATAGTACGGGGAATAGGGGTCGCTGTCATACTTAATAAGTGAACGGGATGTCCTCCAAATAGACGCAACTGCGCCCTTTGCTTCACCCCAAACCGGTGCTGCTCGTCAATAATCAATAATCCTAAGTCACGAAGAACTACTTTTTCACTCAAAAGAGCATGGGTACCAATTACGAGCGAAAGCCCTGTCACTTCATCGACTGTCGACTTTTGCTCTTCCCCATTTACATACGCAAAATGGTGCGTTCGAGTCCACAGTCCAACTGAGTGAGGTGCAAAAAGTTTTTTCGCGGTTTCAAAGTGCTGCTTAGCAAGAAGTTCGGTTGGTGCCAGCCACGCCACTTGCTTGCCTGCAAGTACTGCTTGTAATGCAGCCGCTAAACCTACCACTGTTTTGCCCGTTCCCACATCCCCTTGGAGCAACCGATTCATTGGCTTTGTTTTACCTAAATCTTGCAATATCTCAGCAATGACTGTCTGTTGATCCTCAGTGAGAGCAAATGGCAAAGAATCACACCAGGTCTTCACCTTTCCGTTATCAAGTGTGAGGGATTCAGTCTTTTCCTGATCTCGTTCGGATTTTGCGACTAACGAGGGGACCATGAGCATTAAAAGTTCATCAAACCCAAGACGTAAGCGCGCTAAATTAATATGCGTAATATCTGCCGGAAAATGCATTGATTTTATCGTCTGACTCAACGGTAATAAGCTATGTTCCATGCGGATTGATTCGGGCAGATAATCTGGGATCGTTTCGACAACATCCTTGAGTTGTTCCATAATTGGCCGGGTTTTAAACGAAGCAACCCCGCCAATCGTAGGATAGACGGCCTGGATACATGGCTCTTTGAGAATCTTTGGCGACATCATAATTCGGTCCTGCTGGCGAAAACCTTGCATCTGACCATACAGTAACAACTTGGTACCGACTCGAACTTTCCCACGAAGGTACTTTGGATGAAACCACATAACATCGAGATACCCAGTTGTATCGGCAACTGTTGCCCGTAAATAGGGAATACGTGTTCGCTGACTCATCCCTTCTTTCATTGCTGCAACTTGGACTTCGATTAAGGCACTCATACCGAATTTAAGCTCAGCAATGGGCACTACTGTCGAAGCGTTCATCCAGGCACGAGGAAAAAAATAGAGTAAATCTTCAACCGTGCGAATACCGTGAGACTCAAAAGCCTCAGCTGTCTTAGGCCCCATCCCTTTGATATTAATAATTGATTGGCCCAGATGTACCATTAGTCAGCCAAGTGTCGTAATACCCAGGTAATGCGTTCACTCGTTGTGGCTAAATTAGCGGGCACCTTAGGTAATGCTTTGGCAATTTCAGCAGGGCTATATCCAAGAGACTGAAGTGCAGCAACCGTGTCAGCATCAGTTGGAGAAGCCGAAGAGAAACCAGCGTCTTTGGTTTTGTCTTTCAGCTCAACAATAATCTTTTCAGAGACTTTCTTGCCCACTCCGGGCACAAGACTTAACTTGGCGACATCGTTACTATGAATAATGCTCTGCAAGTCAGCTGGAGAATAAAAACCCGTTAGAGCCATTGCGACTTTGGGCCCTACACCCGAAACCTTCCGCAGGAGTTCAAACATATCCCGTTCAGTCGATGATAAAAAACCGTACAAATCATAGCCGTCCTCGCGGATTGATTCAGAAATATGAACCGACATTTCTTGCCCAGTCTCAACTTGAGTCATAGTCTGGGGAGTCACCATCACACCGTACCCCACCCCATGAACATCAATCACGACATGATTACGAACCTTATCGATTACTTTGCCATGTAAATAACGAATCATAGAAAAATCTCCCTCGTAAAGCTAATCTCATTAGACCAGGGAGGACAGCCCCTGTCAATTTATGCGAGAGGTATATAAGTGATATCCGGCAATCGCAATGGCTAATGCGTCAACCGCATCATCAAGCTTATGAAGCTCCTTAAGCCCAAGTTGCAATTTAATCATCTGCTGCACCTGTTTTTTTTCGGCCTTTCCATAACCAGTCACGGCGACTTTTACTTGCATGGGAGTGCATGGCTGGATGGAGATACCTCGTTTGGCACCACACAACGTAATAACACCTCGGGCCTCCGATACTTGCATAGCGGTCGTTACATTACGATTAAAAAAGAGCGTCTCAATCGCTAGCACTGATGGCTTGTGCTCATCTAAGATCGTTGATAAATCACGCTCCAACTCAACGTACCGCTCAGGCAGGGGCATTTTGCTGGGGTACTCAAAACAACCGTACGTTAAAATTGTAGGCTGATGATTGGTAAACCGAACAGCCGCAAACCCACATCGTCCAGTACCGGGGTCTATGCCAACAATTGTGATATGAGCCTCCTTAACATCCTGAGGCTACACTAGCAGGGATTACCCAATGTTGAAAGACTCATCAATGTCAAAATTTGAGTACACTGAAGAAACATCATCCAGATCTTCGAGTAACTCGGTGATTGCTACTAACGTCTTGGCTGTTTTTTCATCAGAAATCATAATCGTGGAAACCGGCTCCATTGTCTGCTCGACATCAGAAGCCGTAAGTCCAGCTGTCTCTAAAGCTTTCGCAACTGCCATAACTTCTTTCGGGTCAGTGTATACGACGGCACTATCATCGCTTAGAGCGTAGTCATCCGCGCCGCTTTCGATAATGGCCATCTCCATAGCTTCCGCATCCCCACCCGCTACCGTCATCACACCACGGGGCTGGAAGAGATATGCCACGGCACCGGACTCTGCCAACTTGCCATTATGCTTATTTAAAATTGATTTTATATTAGCAACCGCACGATTGCGGTTATCCGTGTTTACATCAATAACCAACGCCGCTCCCCCTGGGGCGTAAGCTTCGTACACAATATGCTCAAACGCCGCCCCACCCAGCTCACCAGTACCACGCTTAATCGCCCGATCGATATTATCTTTAGGCATATTAGCTTCACGGGCTTTGTCGACAGCTAACCGTAGTTTAAAATTAGAACCTAAGTCACCACCTCCATCGCGTGCCGCAACCGTAATAGCTGCCGCAAGTTTGGTAAACGTGACACTCCGTTTTGCATCCGCAGCGCCCTTTTGTCTCTTGATTGTCGCCCATTTACTGTGTCCTGACATAATGAACCTATTATAACCTAAACCCGTTAAAAATTCGACCTCACGCCTTTTAGGGATTAACAATTATATCTTTTCCATCGCTATAAAATCGTACGGTTCCGTCTTGATCGTTGCGAAAAACTCGAACGCCCTTGTCTCTAAGTTTTTGCAAAATACTCGCCGCTGGGTGACCAAAGGAATTCTTTGCTCCTACCTGAATAACCGCATACTTTGGGTCAACAAAGTTTAGAAAATTTAAAGCCAACCCGCTCTTTGACCCATGATGCGGAACTTTTAAAACATCTGAATTTAATACAGTTCCTGCTGCATCTCCTAAAGATTTGATAATATTTTGCTCATGCCCTTCATCAATATCTCCGGTCAGTAAAAGACTTTTCTCGCCGTAAGTGGCTTTAATGACGATCGTCGCATCGTGTTGGTCTTCGGGTCGAACCGATTCCGTACTTTCAACAGGATGGAGCACTTGGAGCTTCACTCCGTCAATTTCGACTTGCTTCCCCTTAAAGACTACTTCGGTTGGGATACTATTACCCTTAATATTATCGAGCAATTTAAGGTATTCATTCGTCGTATGAATAGCCCCACTTATCCACATTTTCTGCACATCATAACGATCAATCAATCGGTTAATACCGGCAATATGGTCTGAATGATTATGACTGACAACAACCAAATCAATTGTATGTTCATTAAAACGCATTTCTTCGCCAAGGCGACTCAAAATAGTCCCATCAGGGCCACCATCAATGAGTACGTAATGCCGATGGGGCGTCCGTAATAAAATTGCATCTCCTTGGCCAACATCCATAAAAGCGACTTTTAGACCACCCGGCTCTTCAATACTGGCTTGCGGCAGAAAACCGGCTGATCCCAGAGCAATCAGGCCGAAAAATACGAACATCAAAGCAAGTTTAAGTAAGTTGGGTTTCGTCATCTGTTTTTCTTCCATGCATCACTGAGAGAACTCCAAAGAGCAATCCTACCAAACAATAGCTCACCACAAAGTAAAGCCAAGAGAAAGAGGAAATTTGATAGGACGCAAAGGGTAGTTTACTGGCCCACTGAATAGGCGTCACAATCGACCAGAGAATGGGATACGTCACCCAAGCGAAAAGACGCCCCATCTCCAGCGATATCAGCGAAATAGTTGCCTGCAGCGCACTAAGCGCCATAGCAAGCGGCGTTATGCCAAGTACAACGGTATTCACAAGGGGAGAGACAATCGACAACACACCAAACTGTTTAAGGACAAGTGGCAATACGAGCAATTCGGCACTCAGCGTCTCGCCCATTGTCGCACCAAGAAATCCAAATTTATTTTCCAAGTATGGGGTTACGACAGGGCTAACAAACAAAATCCCAACAAAAGCTAAGAACGACAACTGCCAGGATAAGCTGTAAAGCATTCCTAGCGGAGTCAAGAAAGAAAGTAAAACCGCACTCATTAAGACGAGGGTGGTGCGGTGAGTGATTCTCCCAGCAACCCCTGCCGAGAGCGATAAAAACGCTACCATTGCCCCTCGTAAAATTGAAGGGTTCGCACCGGCCAAAATAACGTAAAAGAGAATACTCGAAAGCGCGAGGCCATACCCAATGTATCTGTTTTTTCGACGTCCCAAGCGCTGAAGCAACAGCGCCACAATCGTAAGGTTATAACCAGAAACCGCTACTAGGTGAGTCGTTCCAGTCCGCTGTAAATCTTCTTTGAAATGAAGATCGAACGAATCGTTTTGCCCTGTAAGAAGCCCAACTGCTAAGCTCGCATATGGCTCAGGGATACTGGACCCCATCCGCTCTTGTACTTGATTACGGAACGCTACGAGCCGATCCTGACTTGGCACAACCTCTCTTATGGTTAGGTTCGTCGCTTGGCCCAAAATACCCGCACCAAGATTGGGTCGAAAGTCACTTGGCTCAATCGAAGTGTGTATCAAAATTTTTGTACCGGGGTCGTATGCCCAATCATACACATACGATTGGATAGCCGCATGAGCATATGCCCCATCGAGCATTCGTACCACCACCCGTTGACGAGGAACCTGCGAAAACCGAACCGAAACAACCTCTACAACTCCCGTATACTCGATTGGTTCTTGAAGGGTTAAACGTTGAAGATGCCATTGAGACCAAGAATAACCACATACCGCGCAAGCCAAAGTTAAAAAAAGAAGACTCAGTGAATAGTTTCGAAAAAGAAAGGAGAGCCCTAAGAAGGCAAAAATACCATACAGTAGGTACTCACTTATACCCCATGCAAACCATGAACCAAGCGCCAGCCCGATAAGGTAGCCACATAGAAGACACACGAACCGAAACCGTTTTGGCATACGGGCGATAATAGTCATTACTTAAACTCTATACCATTCTTGCCACGTGGGATAGAGTGCGGTATAAAGAGAGTCATGAACAAGTCAGACACTTCTCAATTAGCTGAAGAACAAACCGACGACCGCACAACAGAGCTCGAAGCCCAACTTAAGCGAGTTGCAGCGGATTTTGATAATTTCCGCAGACGGACCGAAGAAGAGAAAAAAGACCTTTATAGCCTT
This sequence comes from Patescibacteria group bacterium, assembly GCA_036405195.1. Classification (GTDB taxonomy): domain Bacteria; phylum Patescibacteriota; class UBA1384; order 2-12-FULL-50-11; family DASWYB01; genus DASWYB01. The sequence continues at coordinate 5,209 of DASWYB010000067.1, read as the reverse complement.
GCGCAAGCAGCAACGCTTCTTGAAATTGCGCCCGTAATGGATAACTTCCGCCGCGCCACGAGCCATTTGCCTGAACACCTTCAAAACGACAACTGGGTAACGGGTGTGCTCTACATCGAAAAACAGCTTGAACAAATTTTTGAACAATTTGGCGTAACGAAAATAAAAACCGTCGGAGAAACCTTTGATCCACGGCTCCACGAAGCGTTAAGTACAGAACCGAGTGATTCAGTACCGGCTAACGCTATTATTGCAGAATTTGAGAGCGGCTACATGCTTAAAACTACCGTTCTCAAACCAGCTAAAGTAAAAGTTAGTTCAGGAAAAAACGAAGCAGAATAAGCGGCGAGCTCCTCTCTGAGGAGCTTTTTCAAACCTGCTATTGACACGTATGTAAAGTTTACTTTACAATAATTCTTGAATACTTTACTATCAGCTTATTAGGAAATAGTGAAAGGAGCTTTTATGGGTAAAATTATTGGTATCGACTTAGGTACAACCAACTCTGTTGCTTCCGTAATGGAAGGAGGAAAGGCCAAAGTCATTCCTACTGCCGAAGGTGGCAATATTACGCCATCAATTGTTGCCGAAAATAAAGCTGGCGAACGCTTAGTCGGAGTCCTGGCCAAGCGTCAGGCAATTACCAATCCCGAGAATACGCTTTACTCGGTAAAACGTCTTATTGGACGCAAATTTGAAGATGACGAAGTCCAACGCGACTTAAAAGCTTTGCCTTATAAGATTGTTAAAGATGGCGACAAAGTTAAAGTTGCAATGGGCGCAAAAGAGTACAGCCCCGAAGAAATTTCGGCTTTTATTCTCCAAAAAATTAAATCGGATGCCGAAGCGTATCTTGGTGAAAAAGTAACTGACGCCGTTATTACCGTACCAGCCTACTTCAACGACGCTCAGCGCCAGGCCACCAAAGATGCAGGCGCCATTGCCGGCCTCAACGTGAGCCGCATTATTAACGAACCTACTGCTGCGGCACTTGCTTATGGTGTCGACAAAACCGATAAAAAAGACCGTAAAGTCGCGGTATATGACTTTGGTGGCGGCACCTTCGATATCAGCATCCTCGACATTGGTGTTCACGAAGGCGATTCCAGTATTGAAGTCCTCTCAACCAACGGCGATACTCACCTCGGAGGAGATGATATCGACCGCCGTGTGATGGACTGGATCATTAGCGAATTCAAACGGGAGGAAGGGATTGATCTTTCAAGCGATAAGATTGCCCTTCAGCGAATTAAAGAAGCCGCTGAAAAAGCTAAGATCGAACTCTCCCAGAGCCAGCAGACCGAAATTAACCTGCCGTTTATTACGGCTGATGCTACTGGCCCCAAACACTTAGTTAAGAGCATGACACGAGCCAAGCTCGAAGAATTAACTCGGGATTTAATCGAACGCACCAAGCCTATTTGCGAACAAGCTCTCCGTGACGCCAAAGTTTCGACCAGCGACATCGATGAAGTTATTCTTGTTGGAGGCATGACTCGTATGCCACTCATCCAAGAAGTAGTTCAAGCTGCATTTGGCAAGGAACCTTCTCGCGGCGTTAACCCTGACGAAGTCGTAGCGGTAGGTGCAGCAATCCAAGGTGGCGTACTCGGCGGAGAAGTCAAAGACATCTTACTTCTCGACGTCACTCCGCTTACGCTCGGCCTAGAAGTAGAAGGTGGACTCCTAGCTCCCCTTATTGAGCGCAATACCACTATTCCAACGAGCAAAACTCAGGTATTCTCAACCGCTGCCGATAATCAAACGAGCGTCGAGATCCATGTACTCCAGGGAGAACGTCCCATGGCCGCCGATAATAAAACCCTTGGCCGCTTTATGCTCGACGGTATCCCACCGGCCCCTCGCGGCGTTCCACAAGTCGAAGTCACCTTTGACCTCGATGCCAACGGTATCCTCAAAGTAACCGCTAAAGATAAGGCTACCGGTAAAGCTCAAGATATTACAATTACTGCTTCAGGCACACTTTCGAAAGAAGAAATCGAAAAGATGCGCGCTGACGCCGAAGCCCACAAGGCCGAAGATGAAAAGAAAAAAGATCTCGTCGAAACTCGTAATACCGCTGAACGACTGATTAATCTGTCAGAAAAGACACTAAAAGATGCTGGTGACAAAGCCAAGCCTGAAGACAAACGTGAAGTCGAGGATGCTATTACCGCCGTTAAGAGCGTGATGAACAGCGACAACCTCGAAGAGATTAAAGCGAAGACAGAGAAACTCTCGGAAGTGATTCAAAAAGTTGGTAGCGCCATGTACGAAGCTGCAAAAGACGAACCAGCTACAACCGAAGAGAAATCCGAAGAAGCAACGGAAGACCAAAAAGAAGAATCAAGCGAAGAAGAGAAAAAATAAGGTAAAATAAGTGGGCCGGACACATGTCCGGCCCCTTGCCAGGTTTCGCATTCCGCTCCCGAAGGCCATTCGGACGTACCAAGCGCGCTCGTAACTCATTGCTGGCTAGCCAATGTTTCATACCCGGCTGCAGTCTAGAGATCCGCCCACAGGGCAACAGAAGCATTCACGAAGAGATAACACTGTTAAGAAACATACTATATACAACTATGAAAGATTACTACGACATTCTTGGAATCAAAAAAGGCGCGTCACAAGACGAGATTAAACGTGCCTATCGCAAGATGGCTCATAAATACCATCCGGACAAAGCGACGGCCGAACAAAAAGCTGAGTACGAAACAAAGTTTAAAGAACTCAACGAAGCATACCAAGTACTTTCTGACGAACAAAAGCGCGCTCGCTACGACCAGTTCGGCCATGCTGGCGTTAACGGCCAAGGGAATCCTTTTGGTGGGAACGGTGGCTATAATCCATTTGGTGGCCAAGGTGGATTTAGTGGCGGAGGGTTTGGGTTTGGTGGATTTGAAACAATTATCGAAGATCTCATGGGCTCTGCTTTCGCCAACATAAGCGCCGAAGTTCATATTTCGTTAACCCAAGCTGTTTTAGGCGACACCATCACGCTTCGCACTAATACGGGCGAATCAATTGAACTTAAAATTCCAGCCGGTACGGCCGATGGTCAAACCTTTGTTTTTCGGGGCAAAGGTCAACAGCACCGCCGTGGCCGAGGCGATTTGCATATTACCGTACGAGTCGAACTTCCTCGACGACTAACCAAAGAACAAAAAAAGCTTTTCGAGCAACTGAGAGAGTGTGGATTATAGTAAAGCCCCCTCCGGATGGAGGGGGCGGGTTAGCTGGCATTCGAGGAGGAAACACTGGGCATGCCCAGTCTGACAGTCAGGCCTCTTGTTGCCAGTACGTCCTTTGTGTCATTGATTAGAAATATACTATAAAACGGTCTTTTTGTCAATACCTACGTTTCAACCTGGCCCAGATATTCGTTTAAAGCTTTTTTGAGAACAGGACTAACGTCCACACCACCTAACGATCTTGTACAACTGGCGCCAATTCTCTATGCTGTTTATAAGCAGTCGCTAACCTGCTTGACGGAGGGAAATGGTTTTACTGCAATCCGCCCCATCGTGGGACTTGGTTATTACCCTAGTATTCGTGATTGGTGTAAGTTACGGCTTTATTATGCTGCGTGACCGCATTTTGGTGACGCTTTTATCTCTATATGCCGGCATGATGATCGCCACAACTCTCGCAGAACCGATCCACAAGTTCTTTAATGGCGACATTGCCCTCTTAAATAAAATTTGGGTTGAAAGTTCTGCTTCTCCTTTTTTGATTAAACTATTCCTCTTTGGAGGAACCGTATTACTACTCGGAGCAAAAAGTGGCCTTGGCGGGAGACGGAGCAACTTTAGCTTCATGGAGCTCGCTACTTATAGCTTTTTGAATGTGTGCATCGCCCTCACGGCTGTATTTAGCTTTATGGAACCCGATGTTTTACAAGGTTACATCAACGCCTCAAAACTTGTTGCTACGGTTGTGCAACATCAGAATCTTTGGCTTATTGCTCCTCTGGTTGTGATGCTCGTTCTAGGTGGGTCTGCGGGTGGACGCCGTCACCCCGACGACTATTAGTTTTTCAATTTGCAAAACACAGCCATCAGATTATTGCCTTCCTCGGGTATTTTCGGTATAATAGTTCTGTTCCACGAATCAATCGTGGGCCTGTAGCTCAGGGGTAGAGCAGGGGCCTTTTAAGCCTCGTGTCATGGGTTCGAATCCCATCAGGCCCTCCAACCAAGAAGCCACCCGAAAAGGTGGTTTTTTGGTTGGAGAGTTTGGATGGGTAAGACAATCTATGCGGGTTCGATAATTCCTGAAAGCCCAGAGCGCAGCGGCGGGAATTATACCAAAGCCGACATATATAATTTCCATGTCGGCGACGTACACCATCAGGCCCTCCATGAAGAAGTCCACCGCAAGGTGGGCTTTTTCGTTTACAATAGGTTAGAGTTTTATTATTAATTACGTGACTGCTTGACAAAAACCCATTTTTATGGTATATTCTCGCCATGCTTTGTAACAGCTGAGAAGGCTATGGACTTCTGTATAGCAATACTGCTTAGCCCTAAGTAGCTTGCTGGACAGAACGCACTCTCGCGTTCACTTCCACGGACCTCTAGCCAGGTCTGACGTAAACATAGGCTACACGCCTCTCGTGCAGAGGGTGAAATGAGGATCTTAAAATGGCGACGACCATCATCGGCAAGATCATCCTCCGGACCGACGTTCCTGCCCGCGGTAGGACTGCGGACGGAAAAGAGCGAGTATTCCTGAATTTTATACCCGATGCCAACTTCGGGCTCCAGAGGATGTGGGGCTCCTACATGTTCTGGAGAACGGCTCCCTACGAAGGAGCCGTTAGCCGGGTACATGTATGGAAACACTTCGACTCCATGAGGAGTAATCAGTGGAAAGAAGTACTCCCCCGAAGTGGCGACCTGATGTTTCCCCAGCAACTGCAGTGGGGACTCGAACAGGTCGCCCATGACCTCAACTGCGATATCCATATTAAGTTCGATGAGGAGTTTCTGGATCCGGACAAGCCGGAAGCACGGGCTATACGCTGCTGCATCCATCTCTTCGGTCTCACCGAAGTAAGAAACGACAGCGGTTTCTTGGAAGCAGTGGCAACGCGGATCGATCGCGAGGCCCGCCGCTGGTCAGCCGAATCTTCGGACTGGTCCATCGAGGACATCTAGCCCTGACCCCGCCCCCGTACACGAAAGCCTTCGGCCTCGTGTCGGGGGCTTTC
>DASWYB010000066.1:0-23736 GCA_036405195.1 Patescibacteria group bacterium | reverse complement strand
TCTACCAGCTTACGGATTTTCTTTGGCATGCAACTCCTTTTCCTTAAGCGCAGCCTGCATTTCTTGCATAAGCTGCACGACACGTAGTCTATCGTTCGCCGCTTCAGCTGCTCGAATTTCATCGGCATAGTGCTGCATACGCTCATCGCGTTGTTTTTGGCGAACTGATTTAACTAAGAATGTATATTCACCGACGACTTGTTCACGAGTAAGTTCGGCGAGTTCTGTTTGGGTATCAAAGATGAGCTTTTGCAGCGATTGCCGCGCTGCAGCGGAAAGCGTTGTTTCAACGCTGGATATAAGTTGAGAGAGGTTTGATTGATTTGTGTTCTTATTATACCAACTTAAAATCGTTGTGTATAGGTGGTGGAGCGCCTCATTCGTAAAATCTTTTTCCTCGAGATGAAGCTGCTTATGAATAAGCAAGTCAGGATGAAGAAGCACTATACCGACAATCGATTTTTCCCGACGAGCTTCCTCACTTACGAACGCAGGCTGGTTGGGTTCTCCTACTTTTTCTTGTTCTGGTTGAGAAGAAATCCTCCGTGAAGGCTCTGAAGAGGGCGGCGTTTCTTTCCATTCTTCAAAGGCGTCTACTAGCGCCTTCTCTTGCGTGACGCCCATAGAAAAAGCCAGCCGCTGCAACGCATAGGAGCGAGTAACCACGTCGGCTAATTTATCAACGTATGGAAAAAGAGCGTCATAGATTTTTTTCCGCTCTGTTGCCGAAGGACGTTTACTTATGTCGGGGAAGTAGTAACCAAAAAGCCATTCTATTGCACTTAATGGTTTATTCACTGCCCTATCCCAGGCAGAGCGATCCGTAGCAATAATCTCCCCTGGATCTTTACCAGCAGGTAAAACAACCACATTAATTTCAAACCCATGACTCAACGCTAAACTAATAGCCCGTTCTGTTGCTTTTTGGCCAGCGCTATCAGCATCAAAGGCCAATAGTAAGGTATCACTATATCGACGGAGAATAGTAAGATGGTCATCGGTTAAGGCTGTACCTGAAGTTGCCACCGCATACGCTGTCCCAGCCTGGTGCGCTAATACCAAGTCAAGCTGTCCCTCAACGAGCATGACACGTTTCGCTTCTGCAATAGCTTTTTTAGCCTCGAACAGCCCATAAACATATCGATTTTTACGAAATAAATCCGTTTCGGCAGTATTAAGATATTTAGGTACCTGATCATGCAAAGCTCGCCCCGAATACCCCACCACCTGGCCAATCACATCACGGAATGGAAACATAATCCGATCACGATAACGTTCGGGAGAACCAGCCAACCTCACGGCATCAGTAGTAAAGTCGTGTTTTTTAAATAATTGTTGAATAGCCAGGTTAGACGAAGGCGCATAGCCAATTTGAAATCTCTCAATCAGTTCATTTTTCACCCCGCGCTTATGAAGGTAGTCCAAGGCTTCTTTTCCTGCCGGATGCTGCACAAGGATATGATTAAAAAACTTCGTTGCTAAATCATTGACCGTATACAAAGCTGATTTTTCTACGCCAGATTTACGCCCTTTTGTAAACTTTTCCGGTAATTCCACCCCAGCCTTTGAGGCTAAGAGAGCAAGCGCATTCGGAAAATCAATATTTTCTTGTTTCATCACAAAAGCAAAAATATCACCTGCCTCACCACAGCCAAAACACCGAAAAATTTGACGTTCTCGGTTAGCCATGAAAGAAGGTGACTTTTCATTGTGAAAAGGGCACAGACCCTTAAAATTGGTGCCCGATTGACGGAGTGTCACGTAGTTACCAATAATGTCCACGATGTCAAGCCTGGATTTAATATCTTCAACGACTGTATCAGTCATATCGAGATTATTATAACAGAGTTGACAAGGGAACCCGCATTGAGTCTTTCAGGGAAAATCGGTATACTAGCAGAAGAATATTTTTGGAGAGGTCGCCTAGTGGCCTATGGCGCGCGCTTGGAAAGCGCGTTGGGCGCAAGCCCTCGAGGGTTCGAATCCCTCTCTCTCCGCCATACAAAAAAACCGAGGAATACACCTCGGTTTTTTGTATGGTAAACATACGATGACTTTGCTCTCATTACCTATTATACTTTCGCTTGCATTGCCGAACGGCTATGTTATTGTAAAGTGGATAGCAATGTATGCTACCGTGTTCTCTCGGTCGATGGGATACGTGACATTTTTTATCGCTCATTATTGAAAGGAGTGGTTATGCATAAAACACTAAAAGGTTTTACCTTAATTGAACTTATCGTCGTTATTGGTATTATCGCAATCCTTGGCGCCATCACCATCGTTGCGGTTAACCCAGCCCGTCAGTTCTCACAGGCTCGTAATGCTGTTCGCCAAAGCGACACTCTCGCTATCTTGAACGCCGTCCACCAGTACGCTGCTGACAACAATGGATCTTTCCCAGCTACCGTTGCCGGCCTAACTGCTGACGCTGCTGCGGAAGAGATTTGTGACAGCACGAAAGTCACTGCTTGCCCTACCGGCGGGATCGCCCTTAACGCAGTACTTAGCCCCGTTGCTTATATCTCGGCTCTTCCTCGGGATCCCCAGCAGACTGCAACAACTGCACAAGACACGAAATACACGATTGCTCGAAGTGCAGCAAACGTTATCACTGTTTGCGCGCCTAATGCTCTTACCGACACTGTCGTTAAGACTATCTGTGCCACTCGCTAAGCGAATATCACATGATACTAAAAAGACCCACCAAACGGTGGGTCTTTTTAGTATCCACTCCCTGCCTACCGGTTCTCTAGCCCCGAACTCCTGGTAGTGTTATAGAAAATATCGTTCCGTGTCCTTCTATGCTTGATACGGTGATTTTACCACGGTGTTTCTCAACAATCTTTTTTACAAAGTAGAGACCAAGACCGCTTCCGTCAGGCCGAATTCTACGTGCGTTGTCGCCACGATAAAATTTCGTAAAGAGATGCTTTAAATCTTTCCGCGAGATACCAGAACCGGTATCTGAAATACTAATTAACCAACTTGCTCGCTGCTTCTTAACGATCACCGCGACTTTTCCATGCGGACGATTATATTGAATTGCGTTATCAATTAGATTTTGGAGTATCTGTTTTACCAGCAGAACATCGACATGGGCTTTCATCCCCCCAGATGGGCTCACAAACGTAAGTGTGACGTCTTTGGCTTTGGCTGCTCGCTTGGCGCGATTTATAACCGTTCTCATGACGGGAGCCATGTCGGTAACAACGGGATTAAATTGAAGGCGATTCTGTTCAATGCGCGACACATTCAAAAGGGCTGATACGATTTGAGACATCGTATCAACACTATGAAGTGATTGCTGCACAAAGTGATGCTGCTTGGTAAGGTCACCTTTGTTCTGGTGCCGATTAAGAAGAGTAAGGGCCCATTTTAATTCCGAGAGAGGAGTGCGTAATTGATGACTAGAGACCGAAAGAAATTCGGTTTTAAGCGAATCGACTTCGCGCAATTGTTTGTTCTGACGCACCACATGACGGAGGATATGGTTAAAAGAGGGCAACACATACGTATAATTTACCAGTACCAATACGAGTATCATGAGACATGCCAAACCAAATAAACTAGTAAGCCGGAGCCGCTGATATACTTCCGACTGATAGGACAAGCGATCGATGTCTGCCTGAACAAATTGTTGCCACATGCCCGCGTCGGCGAATGATTGTTCTTCGAGCCGCGAAATACGCGCTTCCATACCAGCAGGGGTCAAAGGAATCGTAATTGAAGACGAATCAAGTCCGGAATGATTATGCTCACTACCCGTGAGCGACTTACCAACCATTTTTTCGAGTATTAATATTATTTCATGGTGCGATGCAGCGAGCCGACGGGAAAGCTTTTGTTCTTCTGGTAAAAATGAGGCCTCGTCCGGACCTAGCGTTTGTAATTTTTGGGACAATGCGGTAATCCGCTGATCGAAAGCGATATGATTTGCGAGCAATTCGTCTAAGACCATTTGCTTACTATTTAAACGGTAAGACTGTTCATAATTCATATGTTTTAAAAGTAGCTGCTCGACACCTTGAACTTCTAAGGCCATCGAAAAACGAGAGATACTCATTTGGTTCACTTCATTCTGACGAGAGAGGATCGCTACTACGACAGTAAGGAGCAATGTAAAAAGAACGAAAATCAGGATGATTTCGCCTAAAAGAATGTAACGGAGTCGTCGGCCCAACACATGTTCAGTTCGATCACTGCTTGATAACGCTAAATGCGGTACTTTCATCCTTTTTAGCGTAACACTCTGGTTACCCAAACCGCAACGGCTTACCGTATACGCTTGTTACCCTTAAAAAAAGGTGTTACGTTATTAGGAGAAAGTGAGACGATATGACACATACTTCCCCTCATACTATTCTCATCATTGATGATAATGAACGACTTATTACATCCTATCGGGATTTTTTACAAGAAGCCGGCCTAACTATTACCACCGCTACAAATGGTGAAGAAGGCTTAAAAAAAGCGGCGCAACATAAACCTGACCTCATCCTACTCGATCTCATGATGCCCGAGATGGACGGCCTTACCATGCTAAAGACCCTTAAAAAAGATGATACGCTCAAAGATATTCCCGTCATGGTTATGACCGCTTTAGTCAATGAACTCGAACGCGATAACAGCTTAAAAGCTGGCGCCGTTGAATATATTGAGAAAGTCGAAACGGAACCAGAACAACTATTACATAAAATTCGTCACTTGCTGAAGCAAGCGCACTAAATCGAGAGCTTGAAGGAGGACTTTTCATGAAGTGGCTACGAAGTATACGTCTTAAGTTAGCCGTGATGTCTACTATTCTTTTGATGGTGGCTTTATTTGCTCAATCAGCAGTAACAACGGTGCGCCTCTATAAACAAGAGCGACAACAGCTTATTAGCTTAGCCGAAAGCCAAACTGCCATCTCAGTGAACCCAATTGTAGACACCTACCTCAAATACAAAGACGCACTGGGCCTCGAACTCACCCGTTCTATGCGTACAATTGCCGCACAACTTCCGGCACTGGATCACTTCGAACTCATTGATACGCAGGGGAGAGTGGCGTTTGATAGCCGTTCTCTGAAACACTCTGTCGTCTTAGAACCCATCACCAACACCGTTGTCTTAGATAGGATTCAATCTAACCGTGCGAGCACACTTATAACGGCCGAAGGTCATACCTTTATTCAACCACACTTCGACAGTACAGGAACACACGATTACTCCATACGAAGCTTTGTGAACTTCTCTTCACTCGCAAGCATGAACCGTTCTAATATTACCCAACTTATAGTAACGATGCTTCTGCTCTTACCTCTTGTGTTTTTCTTAAGTCTTTGGCTTACAAGCCAACTTATTCTGCGCCCGATAAACGAGATACGTTCTACGAGTAACGCGATTGCGGGAGGGGATTTTGATACTTCCATAAAAACCAAGTCCAAAGATGAATTTCATCTCTTGGCAGAAAATATTAACCATATGACAGAGACTTTGATTGAGAGGGTCAACAGCCTGGAAGAGGAAAAGGCTTGGAAAAATGAATTTTTAGTTTTAGCATCGCACAACTTAAGAACGCCTCTCACAGTCATCATGAGTTCAGTTGCAACCCTTAAGAAAGATTCAAAAATTTCTCAAGAGAGCATGAAATTTGTTGACTACATTTATACCCGTGGCAAAGAGCTACACTCTCTCATTGAAAACATGCTGTCCATTTCCATGCTTAAAGCGGGAAAACTACAACGCCAAAATGAACCGTTCGATCTTATCCCTCTCGCTCAAAATGCCCTGAGCGGATTCGAACCACGAAGTAAAGATAAAAATGTAACAATGGAATTAGAAACAAAATCGAAACATGCGATTGTGAGTGGAGACGAAGGCCAAATCCTCCAAGTTTTGGACAATCTGCTCGATAACGCTCTGAAATTCACTCCTGAAAAAGGTAAGATTACGCTCACGATCGACGACTCAAAGCAAGATATCTTTGTTACGGTGAAAGACTCGGGAGAAGGCATCGGACAAGATATGATTAATAAGCTCTTTCAATCGTTTCACCGAGGCGCAAACCCCATGTCTATTGATGAAAAAGGTTCGGGGCTAGGTCTTTACTTTGTAAAACTCGCCGTCGAATCACATGGAGGAGAGGTTTCAATTAAGAGTAATGCAGGACATGGGACGCAAGTTAGCTTTCATCTCCCCAAACACGCCACGTAGTGTAACACCTCATTTCCCTTGCCTTTTTTACGGGAGCAGTGTTGAATAAGACAAAAGGAGCGATAATGGAAAAGACTCTCACAGGATCAAACGTACTCGTAGTCGATGATGACGCCGCAATACGGGACATCTATACTCGAGCCCTCAAAGAAGCGGGCGCAACAACACTCGAAGCAGAAGATGGAGAAGAGGGGCTCAGGATGGCGAGAGAACACCACCCTTCTCTCATATTACTTGACCTCATGATGCCGAAACGAGATGGACGAGCAATGCTCAAAGATCTTAAAGCCGATGAAAGCTTAAAAAATATTCCTGTTGTTATTTTTAGCGCCCTCATCACCGAATTGGAAAAAGACGAGACAATAGAAGCCGGCGCCGCTGAATATATTGAGAAGTCTGATATCGAAGAACCAGAACAACTCATTAATAAGATTAAAACCGTTTTACATAAATAAAAGGGATCATATTCCTAACAAAAGAGAGCCAACAGGCTAGGCCTGGTACGCTCTCTTTTGTTATAGTAGATAAGAGGAACTCTTCGCTTTTCGGAGCGATAGATAAGGAGGGTGCAATACGTGACACGACCCCGAAGACATTAATCCCTTGGCTTCAGGTACATCACGAATGGTTGAGCCGGCGTCATCCGGCTTATTTCCAGTGGCACAATAACTCGATCGCACCGATTTTTCATTGGGCAAGCGCCACCCTTATGCTCGTCATAACAGTGGGACTTGTTTTCTCGAGTTACATACCTAAAACACAAGCAGCCCAGCTATCGTGGCAGGGACCAGAAGGATTCTCAAGTTGGCAACGGACATATACTGAGATTGGTAATGGACTCGTACTTGGCCAATCTCCAGAATGTTGTAGCTACGTAACTGACGGATATGCCTCAATACAAGCTCGTCCTGCACCAGGGATGACCATTGACTGGCAATCATCTTCCCTTATAAGCATGGTCAATACCGAGCAATCGGTCGTATTGAGTTTTAAACCTCAATCCTGTAGCGGCTATTTAGACCACACAACAAATGCTGACGCACAGTTTAGTACAGATATCTCAACGCTCCCTGATTCCGAATTTCTCTGCATCCGGGCTCATCTTACAACTAATAATCCGAACTATAGCCCGGCTCTTAACTCGGTGACTATTGATTACGTTACTGTGGGAACGGCTCCATCTCCAACGCCCTGCCCCCCGAATACGCCAAGCGACTGCGGGAGCGCTCCGGCTAATGTTTGTCCCGGAGGAACAACTGTTTCGGTGAATGCTGATACCCATGTGCGGGCAGATTTGCCGAGCACAAATTTTGGGGGAAGCGCTATCTACCTTGCGAACGAAGATGCAAACGGCGCACCGACAAGTTATACCATGTATGGCCTATTTCGTTTCCCGACCCAAAGCATATCTCCAAACGCGACTACGATCTACCTCACCCTCCCGGTTTACGACACGACGCAGACTACCAGTAACGGAGAATCGATTACGCTTCAAATAAACCGCTTAATCACGGATCCATTTAATGAATCAACTGTCACTTGGAATGACCTAGGCAGTGCATCGCTTCACGAAGACACGACGTATGCCTACGCCAAATCCACAACCTTCTCTCGTGGTTCTTTATCTCGTACGACACCACTTTTAGCTCAACTTGATGTCACTCAATACGTCAAAGACGTTCAAAGTGGTGCGATTGCGAACACAGGCTTCTTGGTCTCCGGTACATCACTCGACAGTATGGGCAGTGGCAACGGCTCTGACTTCTTATTAAGAATTGACCCTCGTGAAGATGGGTTGCGGCCCGCGTATGTATCATGGACCGGAGGGTGTGACACCTTACCCAACGGGGATCCTGCCCCAGACCCTACGCCAACGCAGACCTCAACTTTCTTTGAAACAAGTACACCGACCCCAACGAGTACTTTCTTCTACTCTCCCAGCCCAACTCCAACTACAACATATTTTACACTGCCTCCTTATTCACCACCGCCAAGTCCCACGCCAACCAGCACGTTCTTCTATTACCCCACTCCGACACCAACATGGAGTGATGCTTTCTTCTACCCGACGCCAACACCAACTACGACGTACCCAACTACCTTTCCCACTGCCAACACGGGAACGCCCAACCCAACAACTACCTTCTTTGTGGATTAAATATGAGACTTGATGACGCAGCCATTCAACATCTTCTGTGGACCGAAAAGCTCTTAACGAAAGAGCAGATTGAATCGGCTGTTTTACTCGCGCCTTCCCTTGGTAAATCGTTTGTCGATACTCTGATTTTTAAAAGCTTTATTTCAGAAGATAAATTAGGAGAAGTCATTGCCGAATCTCTGGGCGTTGAATATACCCCTCTCAAAGGTCGTACTATCGCAACAGAGGTTCTCGACCTCATTTCAGAAGAGTCTGCCGTTGCTCACCAGATTGTGCCATTTGACAAAAATGCTACCGAGCTCCATTTGGCCATGGCGGACCCAACCGATTTCGAGATTATTAACTTTATCGAGAAAAAGACAGGGCTGATCGTCCGTCCTCATTACGCTTTTCCCGATCAAATCACAATCGGGTTAGCTCAGTATAAGCGTGATATTAATACTGATCTGAAAAAGATCCTTAACCGCGTCGATGATATTGGAACAGACCTAACCAAGCTGGCCGAAGACGTGCCAACGATTAAGATGCTCGACACAATTATGGAATATGCCATCGTTCAGAATGCCAGTGACGTCCACATTGAAGGCCAAGAAACAAATAGTCTTGTCCGGTTCCGAATCGACGGCCTGCTCCACGATATTCTGGTTCTCGACAAAAAAGTACAAGAAGCGATTGTTGCCCGTATTAAATACTTATCGAACTTAAAAATTGACGAACACCGACTTCCTCAAGATGGTCGGTTTAAATATGAACATATTGGCAACAAGGTCGCAGTCCGCGTATCGATTTTACCAGCCTTCTACGCTGAGAACGTGGTTATGCGTCTCCTCTCTGAAACTAGCAAAACTCAGACTCTCGAAGAGCTCGGTTTTGCACCCCATAATATCGAAATTATTGTTCGAGAGATTCAACGAACCAACGGGATTATTCTGTTAACCGGACCTACCGGATCAGGGAAAACCACAACGCTCTACAGCTTAATTGAACGTCTCAATAAGCCGGAAGTAAAAATTGCAACTATTGAAGATCCCGTTGAATACAGCGTGCCACGTATTTCTCAGACCCAAGTCAACCCTGCGAGTGGACTAGATTTTGCTTCGGGATTACGAGCACTCCTACGTCATGACCCAAATATCATCATGGTAGGTGAAATTCGAGACCAAGAAACGGCAGACATTAGCATTAACGCCGCCCTTACCGGTCACTTAGTTCTCTCAACTCTCCATACCAACGATGCGACATCTTCTATTCCTCGCTTGATTGATCTTGGCGTTGAACCATTTCTGTTAGCCGCCACTATTCGAGTGGTTGTTGCACAACGGCTCGTCCGGCTCCTCTGCTCCAAGTGCGCTACCCCGGTTCAACTCACTGACGCGGAAGTAGAGGAGCTCGTGAATCTAACTCGATTCTCCGCCGACGAGATACGATCAAAAACCTTCTTTACTCCCCAAGGCTGTAGCGACTGCAGCGATGGATACAAAGGACGGCTCGGCATTCATGAAGTCTTATTAGTAAACGAAACCGTTAATAAGTTAATTGTGGCCCATCCAAATAATGATATTCTCCGGACCGAAGCTATTAAAGAAGGTATGTATACCATGCTACAGGACGGCATTGCAAAAGCTGGTTCAGGACTGACAACAATTCAAGAAGTATTGCGTGAAGTCGGACGCCAAAATTAAAGAGAATGTGATCACTCATGCCTAATTTTCGTTACACTGTTTTAGATCCAACTGGCAAGCGATTCACCAAACTTATGGCCGCAGCCAACCGGAATGAAGTTGCGAAGTTCCTGCAACAGAACAAGTATTTTATTATTGATATTACCGAAACAACCGTCCGGCGTATCAATCGAAGTACCCCTCTTAATCAACGCGATAAAATCAGCTTCACGCAAAACATTGCCGTCCTCTTGAGCTCAGGCATTTCTCTTGGAGAAGCTGTAACAATTGTGGAACAAGATAGCTCAAGCAAATCAGCAGCCAGTTTTTACACATCAATCCGCAACGATTTAGAGCAAGGTACGGCTCTATCAAAAGCGTTGGCTCACTATCCAAACTTATTTGATTCTGTGTACATTTCCTTGATTGAAGCGGGCGAAAACTCAGGCGAATTGTCGGAAGTCATGAATAGTTTGGCATCGAGTATTGAGAAAGATCAACGGACCTTAAGCCAAGTAAAAAGCGCTCTTCTTTATCCCGCTTTTATTTTAGCTTCGTTAGTCGGTCTTGGAGTAGTATTAGGGTTCTTTGTTTTGCCACAGATCACGAAAGTATTTGCTCAAATTGATACCGAGCTTCCCTTTGCAACACGCATGTTAGTCTCCTTGAGCAACACATTGAGCAGCTATCCCATCCCCATTTTAAGTGGGGTGATGCTTCTTATCGCAGGAATTCTCACGTATATTCGCACGGCACAAGGTAAAAAATTCATTAGTCACCTTTCAACTATTACACCCCTTATTAAGCCCATTATTCTTAATCTCGATCTTTCCCGTCTTTCGTCTACGTTAGCATTACTTCTTAACGCAGGTGTCCCGATTCAATATGCCTTTAAAATTGCGGCTGGGACTCTCAAAAACCAACGTCTGCGTCAAGAACTTGAATCAACCGCCGAGAAACTTGCGAGTGGTATCTCACTGAGTCAGTCTCTCCAAACCAGCTCACTCCCCCGGACCTTCGTCGCTTTGGTTGCCGTTGGTGAGCGATCAGGTAAGGTCGCGGCTATTTTCGAAGGTTTAGGGCACCACTATGAAGGCCAACTTGACTCGGCCCTTAAAAACTTTACCAGCCTCCTTGAGCCAATGATGACACTCTTTATCGGTCTGTTGGTTGGTGGAGTGGTGATTACTATTATGGTTCCAATTTATCAATTTGTTGGCAACCTCCAAGGCGCTTCTTAAATTGACAGTCCAATGAGAGACCAGTAACCTAGAAGAAGAGTATGTATAAAAAACTGTCCGGATCAATCCTTATAGAAAGCATGATCACTGCGGCGATTGTCGTTGTTTTACTACTCTTAGTATCTGTCTCTTTTATTCAGACAAGCCAAATGAGCATTAATTCAAGTCAAAAGACAATTGCACTGGGGATTATTGCCACGACCTCAGAAGAAGACTCTCAACGAGATTACGAAGACACAGAACTTAGCGTTGGTACTAAACAGTTTAACTCGGCCACAAAATCCACTCTTTCACAGTTGCCCGAAGCAATTATGACCCGCACAATCGTAGAAAAGAATGGGGTAAAGATTCTTCAATACCTCCTGGAATGGAAAAATAACAACCATATGCTCCGCACCAGCGCCGAATACGAGCTAACCCGGAAGGGAATTGCAAATGACTAAGCGTCAGGCAGGATTTACTTTAATTGAAGTAATGGTTGGGTTAGCAATAACTTCATTTATTTCGGTTATTTTACTTAACGCCTCGATTACTGGCCTCCAAAACTTTACGTTCGTCAGTAATGCCCAGCATCGGGTCAGTTCATTCTTAGAAATATTCAACCGTATAGATCGTCATGTTCGACTTGCCGCTACTTTTCCTACTGAGTATCCTGAACTCAGTAGCCAACCCCTCTATACGGCCAATGCGACGACCTTAATTATGAAGCTCCATAGTGTTAAATCAGATGGCTCTCGTTGCTCCAATAACTTTGACTACGTGATTTATACCTTAGAAAATGGAAAGCTACGAGAGCAAGTCAAAACAGATCCTGTTTCAGCTCGAGCAGCAACAGACCAAACGCTTCTTTCGAACGTATCGGAACTTCTCTTTACACAGACCGTTAAAACTCGTCGTGAAGTCACCGTTAAACTGACACAACAAATGTTAGATGGCAATCGGACCGTAACCCGCACCAATGAGCAAACCATGGTGGCACGCAATGATTAAACAACACTATCCTGGATCTTCAATTGTTGCCTTTTTAACAATAACGGGTCTCATGCTCGCTCTCTTAGGAACTGTTTTTTCCCTCTCTTTTCTCACAACGGCTCAGGCAACTCGCGAACAGAATTTACGAAAAGCCATCACCTTGGGGAATGGCGCTCTTAACCATGCCATTGCGAAATATCGTAGCGACAGCAACTATCGATCAGAAAGCTACGCCCTCACCACTGGGGCCGTTGATATCGCCTTAACAAATAATGAGAGTAACAGCCTAACGGTGAATGCCCAAACATATGTCCCCTACAAACAACATAGCCTAGCAGTTTGCCGCTCTTATCAAGTCGATATCGATCCAATCACGGGTGATACGATAGCAGGAAGTTATGATGAGTCTTTTGCATGTAACAAGATTCCCACAGATCCGACCAATACACCGCCAACCCTTTCCATAGAACTCCCCGACAGCAAAGGTGCACGGGCCGTTGCAGGGCAAACATATACTGTTTCTTACCTCTTAACTGATAGCCAAGTCGATGATGTACTGACAGCCCGTTTCTACTACACCCCTCAAAATACTTCTTCCTCTTCAAAAGTAGAAATTACTGGTTCCTGTTCGATACCTCTACCCGGCGTCCCTGGGTCCTGCAACTGGCTTATACCGGCAAATATAACCCCGGGTGATTACTATATTTATGGTGAAGCGACCGATAACGTTAATCCCACAGTCTCCGCTTTCTCTCTGGGAAAACTAACGATTCTGCCTGTTGGAACACCAGCCTTTACGATTACCCGACCAGCCAATGAAACTCCCGACATTGTGACGAGTACCGCAGGTTCTTCATACTCTATTACCTATCAATTATCAGACGATTATGATGGCAATACAGGACAAACCGTTACGGCTAATTTGTTTTATGATACCGATACAAACAGCAGCAATGGTACGAGCGGTTCGGTGTCAGGATGCCAAGGTATCCCAGAGGGTAATCTTTCGTGCAATTGGGCAACAGCCGGAGTACCCAATGGCACATATTTCATCTACGGCCAGACGAACGGCGCACAAAACAATACGTCGACCTATTCAGTAGGGAAAGTCACTGTTACAAACAATACCGCGCCTCAACTATCCGTCACACAACCGGCAGGGACGCCTACCGTCCCAAGTGCGCAAAAAACAGTTACTATTACTTTTAATCTAAGTGACGATGACCCTGTTAAAGTCAGTTTCTACTATGATAAAGATGCATACAACTATAATGGCACGCTCATTTCGGGTTGTACCGATGTTTCGATTCAGGGGCAAAACCAGACGTGTAGCTGGGATGTCTCACAGCTACCGCTCGGTGACTATTGGGTCTACGGCGTGGTGACGGGCGACACATACGGTCGAACAACTCGTGCATATGCCCCTGGCTTTGTTCGCATCTCGTCCGTCGATGCGGGAACAAATGCAATTGCCACACTTGCAATCCATGATCCAGACGGAATAAACGACACCGTTAACCAAGAAACGAACTGTTGTGCCAGTTACCAGATTCGCTATTCCCTGAACGACCCCGAGGAAACAGTTACCGCAGCATTTTATTACGCGACAACGGCTACCACCACAGGGGGAACCGCGATCACAACTAGCAACTGTGCAGCAGCACCCGAAGGCACTTTTTCTAGCTGTCTCTGGCGCATTCCAACCAATCTTAGCCCCGGAAAATACTATATTTACGGCATTACAACTGACGTGCCAAATCCCGCCGACCCAAACTACAATGCCCGACTCGTAAAAACACTCGCTCCTGAGCCAGTTATTGTCGCGGGAATATTACCTGCTTGCCGAGACGGCAGAGATAATGACGGCGATGGGTTAACTGACTACCCAGCCGACAAAGGGTGCGTCAGCTTAGACGATTCTAGCGAGATTGACCCACCTTTTAATGATTATGGCACGGGAGTTGCAACCGATAGTTCTGGTGACGTGTACATGGCGGGTTACTCAGATAATTATGGCCTCTCAAACGTTTTCATCCGTAAATATAGCAAAACGGGACAATTCTGTGCCAATGCATCATGCTACCAGAGCACCACACCTTGGGGAGACAATGGTACGAGCATGATTAAGATAACCCTGCCTTCGACCAGACTGACAAAACCAACCATTGCCGTCGATGGAAACAAAAATCTTTTTGTAGCAATGGCAGTTGGGGCAAATTCCAATGCAAGCCCCTATGTTATGGTTTATAAATATGCTTCCAACGGTACGCGAGTACAGACATTCGGGTCGAATGGTTCTCTAACTGCTCCACTCAATGTTGGCGCCCTTCGTCTCCGGATTGATAGCAACAACAATATCTACATGTTGGCAAAAGAAGATCGATCGTATGATTCTCGATGGTTCATTAGTAAGTATTCAAATAATGGTGTTCTCTGTAATACGAGTACAGGGCCATGTGGAGCTTGGGGAACGAATGGGTCGGGATCAATTAGCAAAGATAGTAACGCACCTTCCCAATATGCACCAAGCGATATTGTGATTGACACACAAGGAAACCTTTATCTTGGAGGGACAGCATTCACCTCTAATCCTCAACAGGGAACCATGAATGGTTTCTGGCATCTTCGAAAATATACGGCTACAGGGATACTGGATACAAGCTTCGATGGTGACGGCATCGTTACCTATGAAAAACAGGTAACAGTGTATCGGACAGGAGTCGGCTTCGATGGGAATGGAAACCCAGTTCCCTACCAGGAAGAGCTCTATACCCGTAACTGGGCTGGTTTAAATGCGTTAGCAGTCGATGCGACAGGAAACATCTATGCTGGTGGAGCACAAGTTTGGGAAGGCGGGCCGTATACCCAGTGGGTAATACGCAAGTATAATGGCCAAGGGCAGTTATGTAGCAGTACGTCCAATTGTGCATGGGGTGAAAATGGACGCAGCGGGATGACAACGTATAACCATCTACTTTACGGGTATGACAGCGACTTTGTAACCGGGCTCACTGTCACGAACACGAATCAGCTCATTGCAATTGGTTATACCGATTATTCTAATGCAACGGTTCGCGCATACACCTCTGCTGGAGATGTAAATACCTCTTTCAACACTGATGGAACCTATGGACCGTTTACGAATGATCAGCGGCAGTATGACCATGTTGCACTCACGGGCACGGGAACAATCGTTGCGATCGGAAACCTACAGAGGGAGTACACAAAAGGTATGGATGCATTAATTACCACGCTAACCCTGTCATCTAACCCGCTTACCGGAGAAGCCTACTACGACTCAACTCCTTAAGTCTTGTTACACCCTCAGAATACACATCCAAAAGCAAACCATCCAAACAAAAAGTAGGCGCTTATAATGGGTAGCGCGCACGCACGGCCTGCGCTATAGTAGGTAAAGAGGGGACTTCTGCTTTCTTCGTATTGAGAGAAAAGAAGGAGTTGAAGTAAAGGAGGGGCTTGCCTGTTTTTGCACTAACGTACCGAGATAACGAACTTAGCCTCCTGTCTCAAAGTGGACGGGGGATTAATCGTGTCAGCGTTGCCCTCCCAGAAGGCTGCGTCCATATGGGTCGAATTGTCGACCCAGAAAAAGTAAGCCAGGTGATTACCCAAGCGGTAGATTTGGCGCAGCCAAAAAAAATTAGTGGCAAAAGTCTTGTAATTGGACTACCTGAAGATCAGGCATTCATGAAAATAATCGAAATGCCAAGCCAGCTGAAAGATAAGGAACTGACAACTGTTTTGGAGCATCAATGGGAAAACTTTTTACCTATTCCAGCCTCACAAGTTTACTATGATGTGGTGTCTCTCAAAACTCCAGGAGCAACACGAACTTCAGCGACACAACGAGTCTTAGTTGTCGCATATCCGAAAGAGATCATTACAAGCATTCTGGAAACTACCAATTTACTTGGATGGACACCCGTAAAGTTTATGCCTTTATCATTTGGTATGGCCCAGCTCTTTTCTGTGCCCAATACCGGACCAACCATGGTTCTGGGAACAAGTACGGGACAAGACCTCTCGATTGCAATCGTTCATAATACGGTGACTCACTTTTCGACTACGATCCATACGGCAATTACAGACACCAAGTGTTACCGACAATTAGAAAATATTCGAACGTATTACGAAAAAAACATTGCCAGCCCGGGAGAAAAAATTGCACAGATTGTTATTTTACCTTCTGCGTACTCTGATGCAATGAGTAAACAAATTGAATCATTTCTCCTCCCTACAACGGTGGCACCGATTGAAAAAGCCCTCTACATAAACAACCCTCAGCAAAACTTTGCGGTCTATATCCCTCTTGTCGGCCTCCTTTCTTCACCGGTCCCTCTCGTTCTCATGCCAACCGAAATACTGGATGCAACAGAGACAACCCGTCAAATTGGTCTTTTACAATCAATGATCCTTGGGAGCGTCGTTATACTCGGTGTCATCACGTATCTCACCATCGCCTTTTATGGGGCAATTGGTTTTTATCAGCGTCATCAAACAGCCTACCCTGACGCCATTAAAGAACGTGCGACCCGTGAGACTACCAGCCTTGCTGAATCCGTCACCCAATTTAATCAACGGGTTGAACGCTTGCTAAAAGCAAAGCAGGAACGTCATCTCACCACTGGAGAAGTCTCCAGTATTCTCGCGACAACCCTAAATAACTCGAAGGTCACCATTCGGGATATCAGTTATTCAGCAGACAAGTCTACCTACACTATTAAAGGAAGTCTTCTATCGAGTGATGATTTGGGTAGTTTAACCGAAGCCTTAAAAAAAGAAGCTGTACTCAAAGGGGCCGCTATCACGAATGAAAAATCAGCGACACCAAACGATTTTACTCTCTTTGTCACACTTCAAAAGGCGGCCTCATGATTCGTCGCTATATAGTCGTACTTAGTCTGATTCTATTCGTATTTGCTGCTATTACACTTGGGTTGCAATACTTTTCCAATCCTGCACTCACAACAATCAAAAACCGCCGACAAGAGACTGAACGGGTTAATTCACTTATGACGGCAAACCTCACCAAGGAATCTGTGCTTAAACAGATAGAAGCAGGCAATGGAGCACTGCGAGAAATCTTCACCTCCCAAAGCCGCCTCAGCCCACAAATCACAACGATAGCCCAGGCGAATACCGTTCAAATTACAAATATTGTATTTCCAACGAATTCAGAATCTGAGACAGCGGGAAGTAGCCTTGCCCAAGTTAGTTTTGTTGCTCCTAATCATTCAAAAGTAACTGCTTTTTTCAAACAGCTTGAAACCGGTAATCCTCTGCTTGCTATCGACGAAATAAGCCTTACCCCTCAACAGGACGGGAGTTACCAAGGCCGCATAACAGTAAGGTTTTTTACGCCATGACCCCCCTCAAACGACCTCTCTTCACCACTTTAATTATTATATTCTCGGTTGGCTTTATCGCCATACTGACTTGGTGGCTCATGTTTATAGTAACGAACTTCCGTACGCTTGGTACATCAGTAACTGCACCGCAGGCCGTAGCTACTCCCAACCAATCAGGACTTGATTCGCTCATAGGGGAAAAGGATTAATTCTATGGCTGATATTGACAAGGCAATTTACCAATTCCGTCGCAGCGATGAGGAAAGCTATACAAAAGCACAAGCAAAGCACTACCATGTGCCGTATGTAAACCTCGTGGGATATCCAATTTTACCTCATACGCTTAGCTTAATTTCGGTCAGAGACATTGAAAGCTATAAAGCGGTACCCTTTATCCGTGTGGGCAATAAGTTACGAATCGCGATTACCACTCCCACGCCAGAGACAATTACCTTTTTGCAGAGTATTGCCAACCAAACCGGGCTCGAGGTAAGCATTGCACTCGCATCACCTTCGAGTATCAATTTTGGTCTCCATCTTGCTCAACTCGAGGATCAAAAGATAGCACAAGCTCAACATGTGGCGGTAAGCGAATCACAACAAAAACAGGCACTTAGAGCCATTGGCTCACGCCAAGAACTTGAAAAAAAGCTCGCCCAAGCCTCTGCAACTCAAGTCCTCGATTTACTCTTCGCCGCTGCCACGGGCATGGAAGCTTCGGATATTCACATCGAACCCCAAGAACATGAAGTTCGAGTACGTTACCGTATTGACGGCGTCCTCCAGGAAATTACAAACCTGACAGAAGCGTCGTACCATCAGATTCTTTCTCGCGTAAAATATCTTGCGCACATGAAATTCGATATAAAAAACGTCAATCAAGACGGTCGTTTTACCATAGAGTTGGCCGAGACCACTCTCGATGTCCGTGTTTCAACACTGCCTTCAGCCTATGGTCAAATCATTGATATGCGTCTCTTAAAGGCACACGCCGAGTTTATTAAACTGGATCAGCTCGGGCTTTCACCAAACTCCCTCTCTCTTATTAAAGAAGCTATTGCTCTTCCACACGGCATGATTCTTGTGACCGGACCCACCGGATCGGGAAAGACCACCACGCTCTATGCCATCCTCGATAGCCTTAATCAATCGGGAGTCAAAATTATTACCCTCGAAGATCCAATTGAGTACCGGGTAGCCGGGATTGATCAAGTCCAAGTCGAAAACGACAAAGGGTTTACCTTCGCCGAAGCTCTCAAAGGTGTTTTACGTCAAGACCCTGATATTGTGATGGTTGGAGAAATCCGCGACCAAGAAACAGCCGATATTGGCCTCCAAGCGGCTATGACGGGACATTTATTCTTATCGACCTTACATACGAATAATGCCCCAGCAGCCTTGTCTCGCTTTGTCGATATGGGAATCGAACCGTATAAGATTGCCGGCGCCATTAACCTTATTATTGCCCAACGGTTAGTTCGTAAACGCTGCGCGAACTGCCAGGGGGAGGGTTGTGAAGCCTGTAATCAAACCGGTTATAAAGGCCGTATACCTATTCTCGAAGTCTTAAAGCCCTCCAAAGCCCTCGACGATGCAATTGTCCGTAAGGCCGCCGTGCGAGAGCTCTATGAAATAGCTCAAAAAGAGGGTATGGTTTCGCTCCACGACGACGGAATGGAAAAAGTAAAACAAGGCCTCACAACTGAAGAGGAAGTAAACCGGGTTACCGCCGAATTCAATCAAGAATAATTCTAAGAAAAAAAGCAGCCAGCGCTTACGCGCTGGCTTCTTCGTGTCGAGAGCCCCCTTTCAGGCTAGTAGCGCCGCTCTTGTGCCTGTTGGCGCCGGCGGGCCTCTAGATCTGCGGGGGTGTAGGTTGTCGGCGCGTCCCGCTTGACGGGACGATTGACACCGACGTATGGAGCTCGACCGTACCGCTCCTGATACTCTTGGCGGCGACCCGCCTCGACGTCGGCCGGCGTGTAGGCCGTCGGCTTACTCCGATCCTGCCACCAGGAGATGTACGGACCATAGTATGGTCGATCATCCTGGCGAGGACGAGGATCGCGCCGATTCGCCTCCACCTGGGGAGAACGCATCATCTCCGCTTGTCGGTGGTAAAACCGACACTCGGGGCATGTCAGCGGGTTGTGCTGAGGAAGGACGGTGGCCGGGACGACCGTGTGGTAGTACCGGCAGGCTTCGCACAACGCGGGGTTGTGCGGCGCGACTCCCACCGGGGCTACCGTTGGGATCCCGACATGCGAGCCGGGCACCTGAGCGCCACTGGTCGGCGGAACCGGTACCACCGGGGGTGTGACCGGCGTAGAAGGAGCCATAACCTGCTCCATCGCCGGCTTCAGGTCTTCCGGCTCATCCGCCCGCACAACACCGGTCAAGGTGAGGGCAAGTACTAGAGCCATCATCAAACGCAACATCTCACACTCCTTTATCAATCGCGTTGCTTCGAAGATTTGAATGGAATATATCATAAAATTGATAATTTGTCAATCGTAATAAAGTAACAGAGAGGTAAAATACCTCTCTGTTACACTAAAAAGCCAACTAAGATTAAAAAACTTACTCAGTTTCTTCGCTCACGCCTCCCGTATCTTCAGGTTTAGGAGTAGGAAATTGCTGATTGATTGTCTTTATCTTATTATCTTGTACGACGTTCAGGCTAATAATAATAAAACGAACCAGAGAGTAAGAAATAAATATAATCACAATGCCAATAACAGCATTGATAATTGTGTTTCGTGCTTTTACTGTCGCCGCACTATCGCCCCCTGCCGTAAGGTATAAAAAACCTCCGTACAGGGCATAGATAAACGCGACAACACCAGCAATAACCAAAAACCAGCTCAGCAGCCCAACTAAGACGCTTACGAGATCAGGCCCCTGAATAATAGGGGCCTGAAGCTTTGAGATATCAATCGTTACATTTGCCGGGTTCATTATCCAAGCTTATTTAATGTCGTCGTCTTGGAAGGTGCTATTACCTGCGTTATCATCGAATCGGCTGGTAAGGAAACGAACGAGCGAGAAGGATAGGAAGATAATGATCAAACCAATAACAGCGTTCACGATCATGGTACGTCCCTTACCTGCTGCTGCTGCATCACCCCCCGCAGAGAGGTATGTGAAGCCACCCCAGAGAACAAAGATAAAAGCAAGAACACCACCAGCCAAGAGAATAAAGTTAATAATTCCGATCAATGCATCTTGAAAATTACCATTATAGACACTTAACTGAAGACCGAACAGATCATTTGCACTTTGCGCGAATACGGGAGTCGCTGTTGCAAATACGCCGTAAGCTGCTAAGGCAATAGCTGGCGCGAACTTAACGAGAGCTTTCATAAATCTCCTTCCTTAAATTATTCAGACGAACTGTTAGGCAATGCATCTATTTGATTTCCCGCATTACCCCCTGATTCAGTCTGTACGTTACCTTTAATTATCGTAGCGTCAAATTGAATGCGGCGCAAGAGGGTATTTATAAACGTAAAAGCAAAGAGAACAATAATAAATCCAACGATTGCTGATGTTATGGTTTTCTTAGCTTCGGCTTGCTTGCTATCATTCCCCGCTGCAGTTATGTATTGTAGCGCAGCCATAAGAATGTAAACTAGGATAACAGCACCTATGAGATAGGTCAAAATTTGTCCCAAGCGTAAAATCAGCTCGTAGATTTGAGGTAAACCAATCGTTGTTGGGTCGTACCCCTTCGTTCCATCACTTGTAAAAAGGCCAATTTGCCACAGCATATGTTTCTCCTTATGGACTGGGAGCCACTTTCGCAACGCAGTTCGCATCTAAACCAAGAGATTGACAGACTAAACTACGAACAAAGATCAGAACAATATAGGCCAAGGCAATAATAAGTAACCCAATAATCGCGCCTATAATCATCTTTTTTGCGACTTGTGCCTCTGACGGGTTTCCTGCTGATGTGATATATTTCCAGCCGCCATAGAGAATGTAAACAAAAGCCGCAATACCAGCAATCAACGTAATCCAAGTCACAACAAGGTTAAGAATACTCTGCGCAATAGTTTCTGGATCAATCGATATATTCGGTAAAAAATTAGGCAGTTTAATGGGAGGAGGAGTTGCGGTAGGCCTTTTAAAAAGGAACTGGGCAGAAGCAGTTTGCACCCCAACAATCAAAGATAAGAAGCTCATACTGAGGCAAGAGAATAGGTTCTTCATCCTTAGTCCGCTACGTTCTTTTTGAGAAGCTGATTAATTACATTCGCCGTCTGATCGAGTGTTCGTTTTCGGTCAAGAAAGTCAATAATTGCTTGATCTATCTCTTTAGGGTGACCACCTTTATAGTAACTCTGAGCTGCATTTCGTTGCATTGTCTGCACACTGCCCCCCCGTCGCCTCTCCAGAATAGGGGTTTTTAATCTCCCAAGGGTTGGAGGGATTAAGTTATCGTTTTGTCCTCCGTCAAAGACGCTCGTGACAATAAAATTGTATGCCTTGGCGGCTTTCTTGGAGGCTAACGGAACCGTAAGACTATAGGAAGAAGAAAAGTCAATTGGGTCACCAGTATCCGTTAACTGAGGCAACGGAATGTAACTAACAGAGAGTTCTGGATTCAGTGCTTTTATTTTTGCGATATCTCGGGGGTAAATAAAGGCAGCAACTACTTTTCCTTCCGCCAGAGCCTGGAGAGAATTTGGTAAAGAAGAGTTCCATTCACTACTTGTGTCGGCATAACTACGAATAAGTTTTTCCGCCTCTTGACCAGGAACAACTGTTTGGCGGCTCGAAATAGGAAGGTGAATACCGGTAACATTTCTATCCGGATCAGTCATCTCACCACCATACTGTTTGAGTATCGCGGCAAAAATATCGGCACTATGCTCAACATTCGATCCTGTTCCCAGAGCAATATAACGTACATCCTGCATAACTTGGCTCGTGATCTCAGCCCTTCTTTTTAAATCTTTCCACAATATAAGCTCGGAAGAGAATGGGTCGTCAGTTGGATCTGTTTCAAAGTTCTTGTCTTGCCACGCACGACGGACTTGATTCTGTAAGTTAGAGTTATATCCGATCATAAGGGTTTCTATCTGTGCTGGCATACCATAGAGCTTACCATTGATGTAGTTATCTGTTTTTACAGCCGGAGAATAAGAAAGATTCAAAGCTTCTGTATCAGAGATTCGAGTCGATTTATTAAATCCTTTGAGTGGCAACCCGCGAAGAAGTGGGGAGTAACGTACCACTGCATCACTTGGGAGAGCAAGAAGGTCGGGTCCCTTACGGGCAGCCATTGCATTAAGAATTTCCCATTCAAAGCGGGCGGGACTCCGCTTTGATGTTGCAATACGTTTAATATCTTTATTCTCACCTAAGTAGTTTCGGATCGTCTCTTTATAAACCGTGGTATCGTCTTCAGACATCCAAAAGTTCATAACCTTTTCATCAGTATTAATACCCCGGTCGCGTTGCAAGAATGACGTATATCCCTTAGCCGCTACGTCTAACGCAACCTGAGAATCCTGTTTTTTGTCGATCGCAAGGGTTAATGCCTCTTTGAGCGCCCCATCAGCAACCGCTACCTCATCTTTGTTCCAAGTTACTGCATACGGAACTTGAGAAATAAAGGGATCATAATACTCACCAAAGGTCTGTTTCTTGGCCACATCTTTACGGGCTGGAACGACGCGGAGTGATTTGGCATACGAGTCACTCACATATGGGTTGGCAAAGAGAGCCACAAAGTCCCAGGCTGCTTGGAGCTTCTTCTCGTCACGCCCCTTCGAAGATTGAGCAGCCTGTTTCGTTACTGTCGCAGCGAGATATCGGCCGTATGTTTGAGGGTTACTTACGTCTACTTGTGGCAGCGCGGCAACTCCGATATTCGTTTGACCGAGAGCACCTAATCCAGCCATATCATTAAGATACCCAACCGCCATAAAGGTTTTTCCCGCTTTAAGAGCATCGAGCGAAGTTCCAAAATTACGTTGCCAGGTATAATTCGCATTTCCAACTTTTCCAAAGCTCGTAAAGTAGTCGAGCGCTTGCGTGCCAGGAGGGCGGCTACCCGTTTCAGAAATATTAAACTCCGCGACATTGGTTGGCGTGTCCACCATAGTAACCCCATGCTGCAACATTAGG
>DASWYB010000065.1:0-24364 GCA_036405195.1 Patescibacteria group bacterium | reverse complement strand
TGGTAATAACCGCGTGCTTGATTTACATCCGGACCACTTTAAGGCATTAGGCGGAAGTCTGGGACAGGGAATAATGCAAAATATTAAAGTCGAAGAGATCTTGAATCCTTAGGCTCTGCCCGAAGTATGAAAAATACCGTATAATCAGAATTAATGATTTTAACTCCTGAGCAAATTAAACTACGCCTCAAAAAGCTGGGTGTTGGCGCAGATAAGTATCTGGGTCAGCATTTTTTAATTGATCAAAGCGTACTCGATACCATATATGAAACGGGGCAAACGTTTTTGTGCAGTTGCGACACGATCGTCGAAGTTGGCCCTGGTTTAGGTGTTCTAACCGAGGAATTATTAAATCTTGCGGGTGGCCTTGTGGTTGCAGTCGAGAAAGATCCTGTATTTGCAACTCATTTAAAACCTTTTCTTAACGTTGAGGAAGAGCTCCAAGTTGTTCAAGGGGATGTATTACAAGTTTTAGACCGAAACGAACACTTCCCCTTTGTCTCGGAGGTTAAGATAGATAAAGGGAGTGTATCTATTGTTAACCCTCTTGAAATAAAAGATAGTGCGCTCGCACCTTGCGAAGAGCATAAGGCCAATCCTGAGTGGGTTGTGATTGCTAATATCCCTTATGCGATTACGTCACCTTTACTAAGAAAGCTCGTGTATCGCCAAAATCCGCCTCACGATATTTTAGTGTTAGTGCAAAAAGAGGCTGCCGAGCGAATTACCGCCAAGCCAGGGGATCGTAATCGCGGCTTATTAACTGTCCTTATCGAGGTCATGGCTGAATCCACGATTGTGCAAAACGTGCCACCGCATTCATTTTGGCCTGCTCCCGAAGTCGATAGTTCATTACTTCACCTCAAGCTTCGACCTCAGGCTGTTGTGCCGATTCAGGAGCGCAAGCAGTTTGAGAAGGTGGTAATAGCGGGTTTTTCTCAAAAGCGAAAGCAACTTGCCAACAGTCTCGCTGGTGGCCTTGGGATAAAAACGAGTCAATCCCGTGAGTTGTTGGAGAGAGCCGGTATTGATCCATTGCGACGTGCGGAAACGCTCACACTCAAGGAGTGGCAAGACCTCGCACGAAGCGTATAAGGAAAACCCCGACACACGGCCGGGGCTGTTCAGGGGTAGGGGGAGCGAGACTTAATTGCCTGAGGTCAGGCTGGCCAGTTCTTGTTCTGCCGCAGTTAGCTTTTCGTCGTAATCGGGGAAGTCTTCTCCTTCATGAGGATTGAAGCATACTCGGCTACTTCGAAACGCTGGAGCGATGCTCGCGAGGAAACGGTATCGCTCAATCTCGAGTCGAAGTCGGCTGATTCTGCCTACGGTTGTCTGGCTATGCTCGACAGCACGTCGAGCTCGTTCGGCGATTTCTTCGATCATCGCTGGTGTCATGTTCGCTCTTCCCATTTAGAGCCAGAGGTCGCCAACCCAAGGGGGGGATCCATCCGGTCTCAAAGGCTGCAATCGTTCTCGAAACTGTCTGGAGGTTTCGGTGGCGGCATCAAACGCTCGCTTAAGCCGTTCCAATCCCTCCGGACTATTGGCGAGAGTTCTCACTCGCGCAACGCGAGCTTCCCTGTCGGGAGTAAGGGGCGGTAAGATCGGCGGTTTTAACATGGTGCAGTTCTCCGGTCGAGATGCTCACAGTTTAGCATATTTCATGATATAGTGACCGAACAAGCTCTTAACTCTATGACGCCTCAATTTTTTATTATTGCAACCCCTATCGGGAACCGAGACGATATTACGACCCGCGCGATACAAACACTGGGTGAGGTTGATTTTATCGTGGCTGAAGATACTCGCCATACGGGGCAGCTCATGGCATTGTATGGCATTAAAAAGCCGTTTATTAGCTTTCGTGACGCGCCAAGCGTAATTATGGACCGATCTATAAAAGAAGTCTTAGATCGCCTTTCTCGCGGCGAATCAGGCGCATATGTCACCGATGCCGGGACGCCAGGAGTGAGTGATCCGGGCTGGCGTTTAGTACAGGCTTTGAAATCGGCCACGATTCCTTTAACTGCCCTGCCTGGACCTGCGGCTGTAACGATGCTTATCTCTCTGGCTGATGTTCCATTAGAGGAATATCGTTTTGTTGGCTTTTTACCTAAGAAAAAAGGCTTTCAAACAAAAGTCACGGACTTAGTAGGCTATTTGAATCACAAAGAAATCCGGGGAGTCGTATTTTACGAGTCGCCAAACCGAATCCGCGCCACGTTAACAGATTTTATGAGCCAAAGCCCTAAATTACAGGCTATTGTTGGCCGGGAGCTGACCAAAAAATTCGAAACAGTGTATTACGGACCTCTCACCAAAGATTTTATTACTGCTCTCCCCGAAAAAGGGGAGTACGTGGTCCTCTTGACGAGAATATACTAATTAGGTAATATTTGTCTGCTGCCACTTTTGGCAGCCATGCCAGGAGAAGTGAACGTGATTCTGATTGATTGCTTGGGACGGAGCGGTGCCTTCGGGAACCGTCTCGACGAGGTTGCGGAGCGAATTGGTGTTCCGGTGGAGCACATCTGCTGGCGTTACCTCTACTGTGATACTAGGTTTATTAGTATGCCGCCAGGTGATCTCCTCCGAGAGATTCAGATGCGAACACGCTTGCCCAAGAAGCTCTTCCGGCTCGATGCGGTCGTTGTGGCTCTCCCGCCCAATCCGATCTTGTCGGTGTACCTGGTAGAGTCGTTACGCGTGGCCACAGGTCGTGCGCCTCTTGTTCTTGATACCTTTGTTCGTCCCGACTTTGTGGATCTCAACGGTGTTCTTGACTTCCAAGAACTCGCTGTTAAGTAATCAGAAACCGAAACAAAAAATTTACGTAAGTTAAGTTAAGAAAAATAAAATTAAGACCAACTAAGCCTCGGTCTCTTCCCCTTTAAGGCCTCTGTAAGTAACCCCAGCTACCACCCCATTCGTGTCCACGCCAAAATTTAGGACACATCTGTAACACAAAAAATCCCTTAAGCTAAGGCATAAAGCGCTGGTTTAAGATCATGACGGTCCACCAGCGCTTTTGCTATTTATATGAATTAAAGTATAATTTATAGTGTCGGGTGGTGAGTAAGGAGTAACCTGAAAACCTATTGTGACGAAAAGGGGGATCCTGTGAAAAGAAAGTTTCGAGATCTACTCGTACGGTCAGAGCCTTTGAGTGAGGCTGAAGTTGCGGAACTCGGGTCAGCTCTTCAAGAACTGCTCAGGCCTCACTTGAACCGCTTACCAATGGGCAGGCTGTCCGATCGTAGTTTTCTAGAGGGGGGATCAGGTGGTAGCCATGCGCTTCGTGCTGATAATCCGGTTGGTCTGCCGATGGCTGACGTTGACGGCTATTACTACCTTGCCCGGAATCAAGAACCCCGAGAAGGTGTATCACTGCTCAATGGCTGGGGATTAGGCCGGTCAGGGTTGTTCCACCGCTTTTGGATCGATCTGAAGGTGGAGCCCTATTCACACCCTGATACCACTTGCCAGTGGTATGAGCGTGCCTGCGCAGTCACGATTGTTGAGTCCTCGCTCCTTCAGCTCCAGAGCATTGGTGTAACTCCGGTCACGGTCGTGGATGCGCTCATGGGCAATATACGAGCGTGGTCGGGGAGTCTTCAGGTAAGAGCCGCAGAAGCGGCCAGTTTGTGTCATGAAGTCACTGAGCTCTCGGATATGCTCCAGCGTATTGCGTAGAGTCCGATCGCCTTTCCGCTTAGGCGCCTGGCTTATAACAATAAGCCAGGCGCCCTTTTCTTTTGTTTTTAGTTGCTTCGGGTATAATAAAAGGGTTATGAGCTACATTACGACTCCTATTTATTATGTGAATGGTGATCCCCATATTGGCAGCGCGTATACCACGCTTGTGGCTGATGTTTTTGCGCGTTATTCGAAATATAAAGGGGAAGATACATTTTTCTTAACGGGAACTGATGAGCACGGGGCAAAAATTGCTGAGGCTGCTGCTAAAGCTGGAAAAGAGCCACAAGCTTTTACTGATGAAATCTCTGCTAAGTTTTTCGCTGCTTGGAAAGAACTCAATATTCAGCCAGATGGATTCATTCGCACGACGAATCCGAAGCATAAAGCGTATGTACAGAAATTTTTACAAGATTTATATGACAAAGGACACATCTATAAAGGGGAGTATAAGGGGTGGTACTGTACGGGTTGTGAAGAGTTCAAAACTGAAACTCAAATTGGTGAAAATAACACGTGTCCGATCCACTTAACTCCGTTGAATGAGGTTGCTGAAGAGGCCTACTTATTTAAACTTTCGGCTTTCGAAACCCAGATAAAAGAAGCATTAAACGCTGATACATTTAAAGTGTCGCCGTCCTCTCGCAAAAACGAGGTTTTAGGTTTCATTGAGCATGAAGGTCTTCGGGATGTCGCTATCAGCCGTAAAAATGTTGCGTGGGGCGTGCCGTTACCCTGGGACGAGTCACATACAGTGTATGTGTGGGTAGACGCTCTTTTAAACTATCTTTCGGCAGCTGATGTTAATGGTCCAGAATTTAAGTCTGGAAAGCGTCCTGAATTTCCGCCCACACTTCAGATTATTGGTAAAGATATTTTGCGATTCCATGCCTTAATTTGGCCCGCGATCATCTTAGCCGCGGATTTACCCTTGCCGAAAGAACTCTTTGTTCACGGGTACTTTACAAGTGGAGGGCAAAAAATGTCCAAGAGCTTAGGCAATGTCATTACTCCGGGGGAACTAATTGGTCGTTATGGAGTTGATGCAACTCGTTGGCTTCTTGCGACAGCTGTCCCGTTTGGCGCTGATGGGGACTTAACCTTGGATCGACTGGATGAGCGTTTTAATAGTGACTTAGCCAATAATTTTGGTAATTTGTTTAGCCGAGTAGCTTCAATGATTCTCCGCTACAGAGAAGGAAGAGTCCCTGATGGAATTGAAGTACCTTTGCTCCATATCGAGAAAACTCGCGACTTTTTGGACGCGGCTTACGAATCGGCTGATTTGACCAAGGTTACCGACACGTTGCGCCTGCATGCGGATAATTTCAATAAGTATATTGAAGACGAGAAGCCTTGGGCTTTAGCGAAGACGGATCAGAAGAAACTAGATGAGGTGCTGGCAAATTTGGCTGAAAATGTATTTGTTTTAGCTTGTTTCCTTGCTCCATTTCTTCCCGAGGCAACAGATAAAATCCTAGCCGGCTTTGGCACTAGCGTAAGTCAAGTTGACTATGCTACGCTGGGTAAAGCAAACCACACGGCAGGGAAGACAATTCCACCACTTGAACCCCTGTTCCCGCGGTTAGCGGCGTAACGGCCCATAGGAGGGGCGGATATGATTGCACCATTTCTGGCAGCGCTCGCCATGGGCGCACAGACGGTTGTTGATAAGTTCTCTCTCTCGAAGCGAAAAATTCCGCTCTCGACGTTTATTCCGTTTTTGTTTTTGTATCTGTTCTTTTTTTCGGCTCTCATGACACCATTTTTAGGTCGGGTTAATTGGGTATTGCTCCTTTCTCCGCAGTTCCTTTTCTTATTTTTGGTCCTGATTATCCTCGCCATCACATGGAACATCTTTTACTACGAAAGTCTCCAAAAGGAAAAGCTTTACGAGTTCGAAACTATTCTTATGCTCGTGCCTTTAGTGACGGTTGTACTGTCGTGGGTTTTCTTTCCTGAGACATGGGATATCCGCATCGGTGTCGCGGCTATTATTGCGGCTGCAGCTTTAGTGTGGAGCCACTGGGACAAACATCACTTTAGTTTGAATCACTACAGCCTAAACCTTTTGGTCGCGGTTGTTTTGATGGCGACAGAAGATATTATTGCTGCCGAACTTCTCCGCGATGGAGTTATTTCTCCGGTTTCTCTTTACTGTGTCCGTACCCTTATTCTCTTTGGTTTCTTCTACGCTTATTACCGCCCGCAAGCCAAGACAGTTGATCGTGGATTTTTGAATGCGATTAGTTTGTCTGGTCTTTTGGGAGCCATATTTATGGTGCTTCGTTACTATGGTTACAAAGAAGTTGGCATTCCGTTTACTGCACTCGTGACGATTGCTGCTCCTATGGGTGTTTACGCCGCATCGGCGATGGTGCTTCATGAACGTATGCGTCTTAAAGTAATTATTGCTGCTGCAATTATTTCGGTCGCTATTATTTATGCGACATCGATCCTGCAATTTGCAGGGAAATAAAGTTTCTCTGCTATACTAACTTCATGCAGTTTATCGATACACATGTTCATTTAACTTACCCCGATTTTGGCGATATCGGCGAAGTTATTACTCGTGCCAAAGAGGTAGGTGTTACTCGGTTTGTGTCGCCAGGTTTGGATTTTAAATCTTCCGAGCAGGTAATTGCGTTAGCTAAAAGCTATCCAGAAATTATTCCTGGCATTGGTTTGCATCCCTTAGGAGAGGCTGAAGAGTTAGCGCCATATGCAGACTTAGCGAAATTGCCAGAAGTGAAAGCGATCGGAGAGATCGGGACAGATAGAAATGCTGGCCCTATGGAAGATCAAGAAAAACGTCTTCGTTTTTTTCTGGATTTAGCTGTCCAAACCGAGAAGCCAGCTTTAATTCATATTCGCGAAACCTGGGATGAAACCTTTCAGATTTTAGCTGACTACCCGCAATTACGCGGTAAGGCCGTTATTCATTGTTTTACGGGCACAAAAAAAGAAGCAAGTAAGATGCGCGAATTGGGACTTTTAATGTCTGTAACGGCCATTCTGGCGCGAAAAAACATGAGTCCAGAGACGCTCGAAGCGGTAAAAGAATGGCCACTAGATCAAATGATGCTCGAAACCGATGGCCCTTATTTAGCCTGGCCAGGAGAAAAATGGCCGAATGAACCGAGTACGGTGGCGAAAGTAGCCCAATTTATCGCGGAGTTAAAAGGGGTGTCTATTGAAGAAGTCGCAGAGAGAACAACCCAAACTGCCGAACGTTTTTTTAACCTAAAATAAGAGCCCGCCGTACCTATTACTTGGTCGTGCGGGCAGTTGTTAATCGTGATCAGGCTTGTTTACCAGCTCTTTCCAGCCGCCGTTACCCGTCTCTAAGTTGAAGCCCCCTTCCGCCCAAGTCATGTGGCTCTCATGGGTGTAGATCTTTCCCTCGAAATTGATCCACTTACCATGGCATACATACATTCCACTAATGACAAGTCGGCATTCGAGCAACCCATTCTTATGCCAGGAAAATTGAGCTCTGACGGGTTGTCCAGGATTATGTTCTCCGGTTATATTTTTTCGAATTGACTCGAGTGCTGCTTCCCAACTGACTCCTTCTAGTGCTGCCATAGTTATGATGTTCCCGTTTCTCCACTTCAGCATTTCTGATTAAATGCTGAAGAGAGAGTCCGAGCCGAAGCTCGGACAAAACTTAGAGCCAAAGTTGGCTTCTTAGCTCCCATGCTTCATTACCGTGGCGAATGATGTACGTTTTCATGAAGTCTTCGGACTTCTCATCCGGTAGTGTTTGGCAAAGATCTTCAAAGCGTTGCTTACAGTTCACTTCTGCCTTTGGATCCTCAAACTCTTCGACGAAGAGCGTTTTTCCCGGTATCTCAACGGTCATGTAGGTGAGTGTATCTACCTCGTCTCTCCCAGGAAAAGGAAGCGTAATGCTGTCTACCTCATGGGCTCTGACTTGAAAGCAACAATCACAGCCTTCATGGAAGAAGCAAAGCATAATGTAAACAGGACCTTGTCCTGGGCTCGCGCACACGATTGATCGAAGAACTTTGTAGTGAGCCGGAATTGCCTCTAGTGCGATCCTAGGCTGGCGTGTCCACTTTAACGTGTTGATGTTCATGTTCTCCTCGTACGAAGCAAAAACTGAGCCAACTGTAGCAAGGTATTGAGTAGAAAAGAATATTTATGTATACTTATGTATATAGTTTATTCCTAAAACAGGAGTGAAATGGATATAGCTACCTTAACCTTAAATCAACGAAACATGCTGGCGCTTTTTGATATAAAGGCTCAGATTACCGTGCAATATGCCTATCGGAAGTTGGGTTTGCCTCGTCCTACTACGAAACAAGTGTTATCTCGTTTGGTTGAGCTTGGATACGTGGAGAGAAATGGCAAACAGCGTGGCACGTACTACAGTCTTCGAACCGAGGAAAAAGTTTTAGATGAGTTTGGTAACGATGTGGTACGAGTCTATAAGGGGAAAGAAGCCTTTCTCCGTTTTTTTCGATCTCTCCACTCAGAGCTTAAACAGGGAGATTTTTATTGGTCATTTGCTTTTAAAAGCGAATATTACGACTCAGAAATAGGTGCTTTCTTACTTAATTACCATACGGAATTGACCCGTAAGAACGTAGAAGATAAAACTTTGGTGCATGAAGAAGTGAAAATAAAAGTGGCTCAAACATATCGTAATGTGCCCAATTTACAGATTAAATCAACCATGCAAGAAATTCCTACCGGGATGAGTATTACGAGAAACCGTATCGCTAATTTGGTTTGGGGCGACCATCCCATGATTATTGAAATTAAAAGTCCGGTAATCGTTGAGCGATATCAGAAGTTTTTCGAGTCAGTGTGGAGTAAGTCGTTTACGGTAAGCAAGCCAACTCACATCTAAAACAAAGCTCCCCGAGAACCAGCGAAGAGCTGGCGCCCGGGGAGATGGTTAGTTGTGCGCGAGCATAAGCAAGTTGTCGCGTACAAAGTAAAAGGATGTCTTGAGGCATGGTTCCAGCGCGCGGAGCACTTCTTCGTACGGTCCTAGCTCGAATTTACGCAAGTGTTTGATGAGTTGCCCTGTGTACCAGGCATCACATGTTACAAGCGCATCGAGTTTCTCTGCATGAGCAGGGAAGTGACGTCGGTAGACTTCTTGGACGCAGGCTTTGGTGTCTTCGAAAGGGTGACCATACGCCTCAAGGACTTTTCTGGCCACGTGGATCGGACTTTCGAGCGCGGTTTGCAGAGCATCGAGCCGTTCGTGAAGCGGCATACCTCTAAAAGACGATCGCTTTATGGAGAGCGAACGACTCTTGAACGTGAGGTAGTGGCAGGCCCCTTCTCGTGGGCTGAGGTGTTGGCTCTGGATTCTCGGAAGAGGGTCTTCCCCGATAACGCCTCCGTTGCGTGCTGCCCATTGGAGATGGGCATAGAACCCTGCATCTAGGTGGTGCAGAGTGGTTCGGCCGACCTCAAAGTCGAGCAAACTGGGTCTCAGGCCAATGTGCCATTGAGTGGCTTGGTAAACAATGTCGCTGACGCGTTCGAGGACATCTTCGATGTGTTCGGCGGTAGAAAGCGCGAATAGGTCAAGATCACTCCGGATGGACTGTTGGCCAATGATGGCTGAACCACCAATGACTCCACCGATAAGGCCGATGCCAGGTAGTCGCTCTCGAGTGATCTTGATGAGACGCCCATAGTTTTCTAGCTTTGGCACGCGACGAAGCCGCACCGCTTCTGGTGCATATACGTATCCCATTTTCCCCTCCGGGACTGATTGAATCGCACCAGTGCGATTAGTCGAAAGTATAGCATATTATATGATAAAATAGAGTAAGGAGGAGGGGGAAATGGAGACCAGGTTCGTATTGATGCAGTCGTTGCGGTGGATTCCCGAGGGGCGTCGGGTATGGTGGCCGAAGGGAGGAGGCTGGCTGTTTGTGCTTCAGGGTGACGGTCACGTTGCCAGAAAGTGCATTACTGGGTGAGGCTTTGATACGCTGCCGCGTGGCCGGTGGCTTTCGATCCCTAGCTCAGGAGAACTAGCGATTTGGCGGCAAGAAGGTTTTCTCGCTGCCTTTATTGCTAAGCCGTGAGCGTAAGAGAATGAAATCGTTGGAACTCGTTGTACGGGGCTGTTGCTCCGTACTTTTTTATAAAAGCAGAACCGCCCCATGCTGCAACACGTGCAACAGGGGGCGGTCGGATAGAGGGGTGGATGGAGGATACCGGACTAGTGCCGGCCGAAGAACGTGGCTGCCAGGATGACCACATACAGTACAGTCAGAATGGCGCCGACGATCGTGCAGTCCAGGTACTGGCTGTACGTGCGGCTTCCGAAGGCGGCGCGAGGGTTGCTTTTGTTCGCGATCACCAGAAAGGCGATCCAGAGAGCAACTCCGAGAGTGGCGATACCCCAGCCGGCGACTCCGGTAAAAGGGCTTACCACGAACGCGATGATGCTACCGCAGCCAAGCCGATTCGCTTGTGCCAGGGGCATCTCATCTCCGCTGTGCTGAGACGAGGTTGCAATGGAGCCGTCACCCTTCGAAGGGAGGGAGCTCCGCCAGAGGCCGTAACCCATCTTGTCTGGGTCGCAGCCAAGTGAGATGTACCTCTTTCGCTCTTCGAACGCCGCATCCATCATTGCGGCAGCTCTCGTATAGTCGAGCGGTTCTTTCATCTTCTGATCCTTATAGC
Organism: Patescibacteria group bacterium; assembly: GCA_036405195.1. Taxonomy (GTDB): domain Bacteria; phylum Patescibacteriota; class UBA1384; order 2-12-FULL-50-11; family DASWYB01; genus DASWYB01. The sequence continues at coordinate 13,978 of DASWYB010000065.1, read as the reverse complement.
GTAGAGAAACCGTTGACGCAATTATCTTATATAAAAATATACCTTTTGTCAAGTACTTATAGTAAGTCTCGTGCTCGCTAAAACTAAAGAACCGCTCCTGTTGCAATGCGTGCAACGGGAGCGGTTCGGTCGATGAGCCGGTGGAGCGAGGTCAGACGCGTAAAGTCGCGTAAAGGAGCAGTCGGAGCACGGTGAGGGCTACGACGATAGCCACAGCGGGGATGTTGTAGCGCATCAGCAGTCCGGCTTGAACGAACGTCTGTGGGCTGGCGGTTCCCTGAACCATTCGCTGTCCACCGAAGAAGGTGATTTGCATCCACCCCGCGGTTAGACCCCAGAATGCGAGACCCATTACGGTCAACATGCCGCCCTCCAAATGGCCGATCAAGGAAAAGATCAGCCCGAGCAGTGCGAGTGCGAGCGCCAGCAACCCGCCAATGCCATTGTTTCGGACGCAGTAAGCGTCCGGACCTTCTGAAGTGTGATCCTGTGTCATTTTTATACCCTGAAAGGTGCCAAACTGCGGCAATTACTGTAAAGCAATTAAAAGGTTACTATAGGACTATACTTTTGTCAATGGTATACGAGAAGTAATTTGGTCTGGTAAGATAGGGGTATGGATCGGATATATTTAGATTATGCCGCTTCGGCGCCTCTCTCTCCCGAAGCTGTCAAAGTAATTGAGACGTTTTTAAAAGGCTCTCCTGTAGGGAATCCTTCGAGTTTGCATATCGAGGGACGGAAGATGCAGGCCCTACTTGATCGGGCACATACGACGGTGGCCGCTATTTTAGGGGTGCATCCTACGGAAGTAGTTTTTACCTCTGGGGCAACAGAGAGCAATAACAATCTTATCCGAGGAGTGATTCGAGCGTGGCGACTTCATCATGAGGGGACGCCACACCTTGTGATGTCGGCAATCGAGCATCCTTCTTGGCGTCAGGTGGCAAAGCACGAAGGAGCCGATGTTACGCTCATCCCAGTTTCCACTGATGGAGTTGTTGCAGCATCGGATGTCATCAAGGCTATCCGCGCTAATACTGTATTGGTTGGATGTATGTACGTGAATAATGAAATTGGTACGGTTCAGCCGGTGGCAGAGATTGGCAAAGGGGTCGAAGCATATCGAGAAAAACACAATTCTCGCTGGCCGATTTTTCATACCGACGCCGTTCAGGCTTTTCCGTATTGCAATACGCATAGTGGTCATCTGCATGCCGATTCTTTTACTCTCTCGGGTCATAAGTACGGTGCGCTCGGAGGGATCGGTGTGTTGGTTTTGCGCAAGAACATGCCATTTCAGAGCACAATGCGAGGAGGGGGACAAGAATGGGGTTTCCGAGGTGGGACGGAAAATGTGTTAGGCGCTATTACTCTGGCAGCTGCTATGGAGCACGGTGATACGCATCGGGGACACCTAACACAGCATGCGGAAGGTCTTCAAAATTTAATCGAGTCGCTCATTGCTCAAAAATTACCTAAGGTACAAGTCTTAGGTCAAAAGGTACTCCGCGCCCCTCACATTTCTTACCTCTGGCTTCCAGGTGTTGTCGATGAACATATTGTTCATAAGCTTGATTTAGTGGGTGTTTCGGTATCAAGTGGCTCGGCATGCTCGAGTGGTGCCACGCTTCCTTCATCGACCTTGGTTGCGATGGGGTACGATGAACGCGAGGCATTTGGCGGGTTGCGCTTAAGTTTCGGCCGCGGGACAACTCGAGCGGAAGTAACGCAAGCGATTGGTCGTTTGGTTGAAGTTCTTGGGTAGCTTTCTTCTTTGGCTGAGCATGATAGGATAGGTGTATGACGTGGGTTGATTGGATTGTGATTATCTTTTTTATTGTAGGAGCCTTGATCGGTTTCTGGCGAGGATTTGTTGCCCAAGTTTTTTTGATTGTGGGGCTAGTTGTGGCGATTATCTTTACCTTTTGGAGTTTTCCAATTGTTGGATCGTGGATTGAAGCCCATTTTCAAATTCCTATTACATTTGCCCGGCCTCTTAGTCTCTTAGTTATTTTCTTTCTTTCGAGTAGCATTTTTCATTTTCTGGCGCAGTTTGTTCATCGGCTGATCGCACCAATGGTGCAAGCCAATATGGTAAACCGTGGACTGGGCAGTGCGGTAGGAGCGGCTCGTCATCTCTTGATTGCCAGCATTTTGCTTGCTCTTTTGGTAACATTGCCAACTTCGTCGAAAGTAAAAGCCCAAGTAGATAATTCAAAGACAGGTCGGCCACTGGTACGATTTGCCCTTCAACTTGAAAAGGGTCTTTCACGCTGGATTCAAGACGAAGATCTAAAATCTTTGAGTTACCGGATTATCGGGACGGATCAAACTACCACGACTGCTTTAAATTTTTCAGTAAGCGATCCAACGGTCGATGAAACAGGCGAAAAAGAACTTTTTGTGCTTACCAACGCTTCACGCGTAAAAGAGAAGCAGAAACCACTTCTTTCGAACGATAAATTGCGCGAGGTGGCTCGGGCCCATGCAAAAGACATGTTACAAAAGGGCTATTTCTCCCACCTTTCACCCCAGGGAAAAGATGTTGCCAAGCGGGTAGGAGAAGCCAATATAACGGTTACGCTTGTCGGTGAAAACCTTGCCAGCGCGCCGACTATTGAGATTGCTCATCTCGGCTTACTTGCCTCCCCGGGCCATAAGAAGAACATTATGAGTAGCGACTACAACGAAGTTGGGATTGCGGTATTGGATGCGGGGCGCTATGGAAAAATGGTAGTCGAAGTGTTTGCGAAGACCTATTAGCTTTCCTAAGTTCATTATGAAAGATGCCAAAAGAGCGCCAGCTTCTCTGGTGCTCTTTGCATAGGTATGGCTTGACAAATAGACCCTATCTGGTAAGGTTGTTCTCGTGTTCCTTAAAAATAGCTTAGAGACAGCTCCGTCTGCGCTTTAAGCCAGCCGCAAGGCCACAACTCACACTTTTAGGGAAGGGTTAGTCTTTCTCGCTCTGGGCGTAAAGGAGTGCCGAGAGTCTGTTTTACAGACTTAAGGCCGGCAGGCGCTAAAAGGTCGACGTGAGTTGCTGATAATAGGACATTCTGGAGGTGCCTATTCGTACGGCGAACAATGGCGTACTCGCGCTTTCGATGGCAGCGTTTGCTGTTCTCGTCAGTCTGACGGTGTTAGCTGAGCCTGTTTCTGCTGCACCAAAGACTGCAACTGTCTCAAAGGCAGTAAGTTCTAGTACTACCAAAGGGGTCCGGACAAAGACGGCGTACCAACCAATACGTCGGCCAGCTGTTTCTTCGAAGAAAGTGGCGGTTAAGAAGCCAAAGACGACGAAGAAAGCTTACGCTGCTTCCACGACCGTATCTATTCCCGCTGAAGTTCCTCCCAGTACCGACACCTCAGGTGTTGTTGCTCGGGCGGTCAGTGTGATTGGATCACGGTATCGATGGGGTGGTACAAGTGTCTCAACCGGTTTTGACTGCTCGGGGTTAATTAAGTACGCGTTAGGTGAACGTGCAGGTGCATTGCCTCGCACATCAGCCGCGATGTACTCCTCGGTTAAGAAAACGGGTGATTTACAGCCTGGTGACCTTGTCTTTTTCGGCCGCGGAAAAGTCCGCCATGCCGCACTGTATGTGGGCAATGGTCAGGTCGTCCATGCCTCAACGCCAAGATCTGGAGTTCGTGTTGACTCAGTTCACACGCTTGCGAAAGCTCTTGGATACATGGGGTCCGGTCGAATTTAAACGATCGAAATTAAACCAAAAACCGCTTCTGTAAAGAGGCGGTTTTTGGTTTGGAGAGATTTTTATATGTGTCATCCTGAACTCCTTTCAGGATCTGAGTTGATATGTCATTGCGAGCGCAGTGCGGCAATCTGAGCCAATTGGTACTGGCCTTCAGCCGGAGTTAGGGGACAAGGGGCCTAGTTGCGAAGCGGCCCCTCATCCCCTAACGACCCCACTCCCCGCACGCTAAATCCATAATACTTAATGCGGTTGAATCTATACTTCATAATTGTCTCAACGGTGAAACTATAGTAGAATTACAGGGCTATGAATATGGCCGAGATGAAAAAAGTTGTAGTTGGCATGAGCGGGGGGGTAGACTCTTCGCTTACGGCGGCTCTGTTACAAGAACAGGGCTATTTTGTGATTGGTGTTTATATGAAGAACTGGTCGGAGCCAATTAAGGGGGTGGAGCATTGTCCCTGGGTGCAAGATCAGCTTGACGCCCGACGTGTTGCCGACCAACTGGGGATTCCTTTCTATACGGTTAACTTTGAAGAAATTTATAAAAAACAGGTTATTGACGCCTTTTTTGCTGATTATGAAGCTGGTAGGACTCCTAACCCAGACGTATTGTGCAATCGTTTTGTAAAATTCGATGCTTTTTTTAAGTATGCGAAATCCCTTGGAGCAGACTTTATTGCCACCGGCCATTATGCGCAGGTCAAAAATGGAGAGATTTTCCAAGGTGTGGATGGTAAAAAAGACCAATCATACTTCTTATGGGCGATTGAAAAAGATGTTCTCTCTCAGGTTCTTTTTCCGTTAGGAGCGATGGAAAAATCTGAGGTGCGGAGCGAGGCGGAGAAGCGTGGCCTTGCGACGGCCAAAAAGAAAGATAGCCAAGGGATTTGTTTTATTGGTCAGGCAGATGTACGGGAGTTTATTAAACAGCACCTTAAGCCGAGAGAGGGCAATGTTATAAATGCGGCTGGTGAAGTGATTGGTACGCATGAAGGAGCGTGGCTCTATACGCTTGGGCAGCGGGCTGGTATCAGTGATATCAAGTGGGGAGATGAGTCACAACGGCCAATTCTGTATGTGACGGCAACAGATACCCGGGCCAACACAATTACGGTTGGTGAAGAACCAGCGTTATACACCTCACGGTTACGAGCCGGTTCGGCCAACTGGTTGGGTGCTATTCCTGCTTCTGGGACTATCCTTACGGCTAAAATTCGATATGGTCAGCCTAATACGCCGTGTGCTATGCTAAAAGCTGATTTGAACGGATTTTATCTTACCTTTGAAGCTCCACAGCGTGCGATTACACCTGGTCAGTCAGTTGTCTTGTATGAGGGGAACCGTATGGTTGGTGGAGGAATAATCGAGAAGAGTGAATAGAGAGAATTTCGTCAGGAACCCACAGTGGGCTTGGCTCGGATAAAGGAGGCGCGTGAAACAACAGATTACGATTAGCAAACAAGGCGCAGCGCTTGTTGTTGCTTTTTTACTTATTTTTGGGAGTGGATATCAACTTGGACAGAGAAAGGCCGTGTCGACAGGTGTTAGTGCCGGAGTGCAAAATCAAGACAAGGGCAAACCCGAAAAAGTCGACTTTGGCCTCTTTTGGGATGCTTGGAAGGTTGTAAACGACAAATATGTAAAAGCTCCTGATGACCAAGAACGGGTGTATGGGGCGATCGCTGGAATGGTAGCAGGATTGGGTGACCCGTTTAGTGTGTTTATGAAGCCGTCAGATTCAACCCGTTTTAGCGAAGATATCAGCGGAAACTTTGAGGGTATTGGGGCAGAGCTTGTTCAGAAGGAAGGCTACATTACGGTGGTCGCTCCACTTGATGATTCTCCGGCGCAGAAAGCCGGGTTGTTGGCTGGCGATATTATTTTGAAAATAGATAAGACTGACGTTCCGGCCTCGCTCGAAGATGCGGTCGCGAAGATTCGTGGTAAGAAGGGCACGACAGTGACCTTAACGGTGGCTCGTGAGGGTAAACAACGGGATATTTCGATTACTCGGGACCAGGTTGAAGTAAAGAGCGTGAGCTATTCGCTTCATAACACGACCGCCGTTATCAAGATTAATCAGTTTAATGCCAACACGACGAGCCTTCTCGATGAAGCCTTGGCAAAGATGAAACAAGACAATGCCACTTCCTTGGTTGTCGATTTACGGAATAACCCGGGAGGCCTCTTAAACGTTGCCGTAGATATTACGAGCCGGTTTATTGAGCCAGGGGTCGTCGTAATTGAGCGCGACCGAGACAAGAAGGAAGAAGCCCTCAGTACGACCCCCGTTTCTTCTCGGATTAGTCTACCAATGGTTATTCTGGCCAATAAAGGGTCGGCCAGTGCGAGCGAAATCTTTTCTGGGGCTCTCCAGGATGCAGGCCGGGCCAAAGTTGTGGGAGAGACCACATTTGGCAAAGGTTCTGTCCAATCGGTTGAGCAGCTTAAAGATGGGTCAGCGATTCGGATTACTATCGCTGAATGGCTCACTCCAAAGAAACGGGAAATTAATAAACAGGGAATCAAACCCGATGTTGAAGTTAAAATGACTGAAGAAGATGTGGCGGCCAAACGTGATCCCCAGCTCGACAAAGCATTTGAGCTCTTGAAGTAAACAGGGACTGTCGCTTGCTTGGCGCTCTTGAGTGCGCTAAGCTGGATGAGTACATGACTATTTCGATTCAGTTTTTGAAGTGAGACTTCTTGCTGTAATCGAAGTTCTCGAGTGAGTTAATCCCACTCGCGTAAAGGAGGCTTTGCATGGATTTACCAACAACACCAAACTCAGGAACACCCCCACCGTTACCCCCTCTTACACCGCCGCCGTCTCGAGATGGGGAAGTGGGTTCTGTTCCAATGCCTGTGCCTCCGCCACTTCCGAAAGACGAACCAAAGTCTGATGTAACAGTTCCTGTTGCGCCGCCTGCGAGTCCTTCGGTTACTCCACCCATAACGCCAACCCCCGTGCCGTCTGCGCCTACTCATCCTTCCGCGCCAGAGCCTGGCAAGCCAGTCGTCCCGACCATGCCAGCTGCTCCCGCAGTGACGCCGCTTGTTGTTCCTCCGCCAGGGGCAATCAAGCCACCGGTGTCTCCTGATGCAAAAGAGATGGGTATGCCCCCGATGACTCCCGCTCCGATGTCACAACCTGCCTCTCCTACTGAAACAAAGTCGATTCCGATTACGGTGGGGTCGAGCCCGGTTAGTCCACCACCTATGACTCCGCCAAGTCCAATGGCTGGTCCTCAAGCTCAAGCACCAACAGCTCCCGCTCCTTCAGTCTTACCTCCGTCACCGGGAACTATCCCAACACCACTTATGACAACCCCGCTTTCTGCTCCTGGAGCAGCCACGCCACCGAAAGAACACCACGGTAAAGCGGCAATTGTCATCTTAGTACTGGCTATTCTCGCCTTTATTATTGGTGGTGTCGTTATTGCCGCCTCACTCTGTATAGGGCCGACTATTCCTGGATTGTCATCCCGGTTTAACTGCACAGATTCAACCGCTACCAGTGAAACGACTACCGACAATGATCAAGGTCTTGTAACGTCACCGGCTGCTTCGACAAGCCCAGAAGCCGATAGCTCAACTGGTCTATAATATATTGACAGGGAAAACCCTGTAGGCGCATAGTGAGCTACAAAAGGAATACTTATGATTTACGTTATTATAGTTCTCGTTATTCTGGCTTTATGGGCAATCGGTGCCTATAACTCGTTAGTCAAGCATCGGGTTCGTGCCGAAGAGGCGTGGAGCGATATTGATGTTCAGCTTAAACGTCGTTACGATCTGATTCCTAACCTAGTTGAAACAGTAAAAGCATACGCCAAGCATGAGAAAGAGCTCTTTACGCAAGTTGCGGAAGCTCGTTCGCAAGCAATACATGCGAAAACGCCCGCTGCTCGGGCAACCGCCGACACAATGATGACCGAAACGCTTAAAACTTTGTTTGCGGTAAGTGAAAGTTATCCTGAGCTCAAAGCCAGCGATAACTTTAAAGAGTTACAACGTGAGCTTTCTGATACGGAAAATAAGGTGGAAGCAGCTCGCCGATTCTATAACTCCAATGTACGGGATCTCAATATCGCTCTTGATACATTCCCCACAAATATAATTGGTGGCATGTTTCACATAGCAAAAAAGGATCTTTTTGAAGCGGTTGAAGGGGAGCGTGAAACTCCGAAAGTAAGCTTTGAAGATGATGCTTCTTCAAAGAAATCAGCGCAAGACGAGAGTTAGAACACTACTCATTGACTGAATGTGTCTTCGTACACTAGTATGAGGGCACATTACCCAGTTAAAAGTAAGGGCAATTCTCGTATGTACAAACAAATTGAAGCGAATAAAACAAAAACAGTGGCTCTCATTGCCCTGTTTTTGGTGTTCATTACAGGCTTAGGATGGGTTCTCTCATATGTCTATGACAACCCGCTTATTTTATGGGTTGCTGCCGCAGTCAGTATTGTTCAGGCATGGGTAAGTTACTATTACTCGGACAAAGTTGCGCTCGCAGTTTCGGGTGCCCAAAAACTCGAGGGAAACGAGAGGAGGGAAGTGCAAAGAATTGTAGAGAATCTGGCTATTACCGCGGGTGTCCCTATGCCAGAGCTTTATATCATAGACGATACGGCTCCCAACGCCTTTGCAACGGGCCGTGATCCCCAGCATGCCTCTATAGCCGTTACCCGAGGTCTACTCGATAAACTCGACCGTACTGAACTTGAAGGGGTTTTAGCGCACGAAATGAGTCATATTACGAATTACGATATCCGTCTCACCACAGTTGTCGTTATTTTGGTTGGCATTATTGCTTTGGCTTCAGACTGGTTCATGCGTTCGCTTTGGTGGGGAGGACATCGTCGCAGAGATGATGATAATCAAGGAAATGGTAGCGGGTATCTCATGCTTATTGGTATTGTGCTGGCAATTCTGGCACCTCTTGCAGCAACCTTGATTCAGTTAGCCATTTCTCGCAAGCGGGAATTTTTAGCGGATGCGAGCGGAGCACTCTTAACCCGTTATCCCGAAGGACTTGCCAGTGCCTTAGAAAAGATTGCCGCGGATAAAGAACCCCTCGAAGTGGCCAATAAAGCCACCGCTCACCTCTACTTTGAAAACCCACTTAAAGACTACTCAGGAAAGATAAACGCCCTCTTTTCCACGCATCCTCCTGTAGAAGAACGTATTAAAGCCTTGCGGTCTATGTTATAAGGGAATCACTAGAGGAGCGCCATGTTCGAGATGCTCGTAAAATTAGGTTTGTCCGAAAAAGAAGCCAAGGTGTACTTGGCTACACTTGAGTTAGGGACAGATACGGCTCAGAATATTGCCCTTAAGGCCGATGTGAACCGGGCTACGACATATGTGACCTTGGAAAAACTCATGAACCAAGGTCTTGTAACAACATCTGAAGAGGGAAAGAAAACCGTCTTTACCGCGTCTGATCCTCACGAGTTAACGCATTATCTGGAAGAACAAAAACGCGAAATTGAATCAAAGAAGCAGTACCTTGATGGAGCAATTTCTCAGCTGATGGCGGTGTATAATGCCAAATCTGGGAAACCAACGGTTCGGTTTTATCAAGGAGGAGAGGGGATTGCCGCGCTTAATGCTACTTCGCCAGAAGCTGGAGTGTTCACTGACGAACTTCTCTTAATTATCCCCGTTAATATTCTTGAGCTTTCTCGTCGTCCCTCTGTTTTATCGTCACTTTTTTCGGGGACTCCCTCTCTCCGTTATCTCTGTTCCTCGCCGAGTGGGGAAGTGAGTGAGGCCACGCGGCAGCTTTTACCCGCCAATGGGCTGATTGTTTCGGATGATATATTGTCATTTGAGGGGCTTCTCGTAATTTATCCTGGTTGGGGTGTTAAGTGGTATGCGTTTGAGACTCATCCCTATGGAATGTTACTGCAAAGTGCCGACTTTGCTCAAAATATGAAATCCTTGTTTGAACTCGCCTGGGCAGGTAGTACGGCTTATTCGCAACAGCTCATGGGGTCGCAGACGTAGGAGTCTCCGGCCACTTTTAAACTTGCCATTTTCAGGGTAATCCGTTACCATAACACCATGCAAGTTACTTTAGATATGGTTCGTCATATGGCTACGCTCAGTCGGCTTGAGCTCACTGATGAAGAGGTGGCTCGGTTTGCCGATCAGCTCTCCGCGATTCTCTCCTACGCGTCTCACTTACCCGTTGTCTCTGGCCATACAGAGCCACATACATTGCGTTTAGATGAGGACGAAGTAAGAGAAGAGGAAACCGAAGGAGCTTCACTTTTACGTAATGCCTTAGCTCTTGAGAATGGGTACGTCAAAGTACCTGCTATTTTAGATCGGTCCGAATCATGACACTCGAATTAATACAACAAGCCCTTGCTTCCGGCCAAATGACGAGCGTCCAAGTTGTATCAGCTTGTTTTGAGGTAATCGAAGCCAAGGATACCGATATTAACGCCTTTGTTCGGGTTTATAAAGACGAAGCGCTTGTAGCCGCTGCCGCCAGTGATGCTCGTCGGGCAGAAGGAAGCGTGCTTGGGCCTCTTGATGGCGTTCCGGTGGCAATTAAAGATAATATTTCGTACCAGGATCACGGCACGAGTGCAGGGAGTGCCATGCTCAAAGAGTATGTTGCGCCTTACGACGCCACTGTGGTTGCAAAACTAAAAGCTGGCGGGGCAATTATTATTGGCCATGTTAATATGGACGAATTTGCCATGGGGTCGACGGGAGAGTCGAGCGCTTTTGGAGCCACAAAAAACCCTCACGATCTGTCACGCGTACCGGGAGGATCCTCCAGTGGTGCGGCTGCGGCTGTCGCAGCAAGAATGGTCCCTGTCAGTTACGGAAGTGATACTGGGGGCTCTATCCGTCAACCAGCTGCTTTTTGCGGCGTCGTGGGCCTAAAACCAACGTATGGAGCGGTGAGCCGGTATGGTTTGTTAGCGATGGCATCCTCTCTCGACCAAATTGGTCCAATCGGCGCAACAGTGGCCGATGTGGAGGTCGCATATGAAGCGATCAAAGGATTTGACCGGGCGGATAGTACCTCCTCGGTACCAGAAACGCTTCCGGCTAAGACATCCTATCGTATAGGTGTGCCGAAGCAGTTTTATAGTGATGGCCTGGATGTCCGTATCCGTGACACGCTTGACGCTACTCTTTCCAAGTTAGAAGACGAAGGTCATACGATTGTTCGTGACCTTGATATTCCGTTACTAGATCAGTCGGTGGCGATTTATTATTTAATTGTACCAGCCGAAGTGAGTTCAAATCTTGCCCGTTACGACGGAATCCGATATGGCGTGCACGGAGAGGGTGTGGCCGACTCTCGTACCCAAGGCTTTGGCGATGAAGTAAAGCGCCGTATTATGCTTGGGACATTTGTTCTTTCGGCTGGGTATTCTGACGCCTACTATAAGCGGGCTCAAACTGCACGAGCGGCGTTAACTGAACAGTTGTCAGGAGTGTTTCAAGAAGTTGATGTTCTCCTCAGTCCGGTTACCCCTGAATTACCGTTTAAACTCGGTGAAAAAACAAATGATCCGCTTGCGATGTACCTTTCAGATATTTATACCTTGCCAGTGAACTTAGCGGGGCTGCCTGCATTATCTGTTCCGGCGGCTTGGGTACAAGAAGGCAACGCATTATTACCTATTGGTTTACAGATTATAGGTCCTCAGTGGAGTGAGCCTTGGCTCTGCGACCTTGGGAAAAAAATAGAGGTGCCTCATGCGTAAATTTCCACCTGTGTCACAATTTATTGCTCTCGTTATCCTTGTTGTTGGGTTTATTTATGGAGCCCAGGCAATCGGAACCAAAACAGAAACACCAACAAAAAAGGAGTCATCCATGGTTACTATTTCTACCACGAAAGGCGATATTACAATTGAACTTTACGAGTCGGATGCGCCAAAGACGACCAAGAACTTTAAGGAATTAGCTCAAAAAGGCTATTACGATGGGGTGATTTTTCACCGCGTTATAGATGGGTTTATGATTCAGGGTGGTGACCCAAACGGGACCGGTACAGGTGGGGAATCTATTTACGGAGATACGTTCGAAGATGAGCTCAATCCAAATGCAGACAGCTATAAAACTGGTTACAAAGAAGGGGTTGTTGCCATGGCAAATCGGGGCCCAAATACCAACGGCTCCCAATTTTTCATTATGTTAAAAGATACACCATTGCCAAAGAACTACACGATTTTTGGCCATGTTACTTCTGGTATGGATGTTGTCCATGCCATTGGAAAAGTTGCCGTGGATGGGAATGACAAGCCTCTTGAAGAAGTAAAGATGACGACGGTTAAAGTAGCGCAGTAACATGGCGGCGAATTCTTACAAAAAAAAGAAGCAGGAAGACCCGATCGAAGTAAAGCTCGTTCTCGGGCTACTTCGTGGCATGTGGTGGCTCATTACCTTGCCTTTTCGCGGATTGAGTTCTGATTCTAGTACGAAAAAACGAACAGCTGGTTCCCTCGATACCCGAGAGGTCGCCGCGCGGTGGAGTGACATTCAAACCAGTATTGGGTTAGGTGGTACGACTCACTTTGGTTCAGCCATTGTATCGGCCGATAAGCTCCTTGATCACGTCTTACGCCAAAAGGGATATGCGGGAGAAACAATGGGAGATCGGTTGAAGTCAGCGAAAGACGACATTTCTCCTGCCGTCTACCACTATGCCTGGCAGGCTCATAAGTTACGTAACCGTTTGGTTCATGAAGTAGGGGGCGAAGTCGTGAGCTTTGAAGCAAAAGAGGCAATTAAGCAGTACGAAGCCGTTTTGCGTGAATTGGGAGCTCTCAGATGACGCAGTACGTCCCTGTTATTGGAATGGAAATTCATGCTGAACTAACAACTCGGACGAAGTTGTTTTGTCGGTGTTCTAATACTTCGAGTGATTTGGAGACTCCGCCAAATACTGCGGTCTGCCCCGTCTGTTTAGGGTTACCTGGTGCTTTGCCAGTCTTGAATAAACGGGCGGTAGAAGCAACGGTTCAGCTGGGACGGTCGCTCGGATGTACGATCCCTGCAGTCACCAAATGGGATCGTAAGAACTATTTTTATCCTGATTTACCAAAGAGCTATCAGATCAGTCAGTATGATCAGCCGCTTTGCAGTGGGGGGGAATTGGTCTGGTTTGATCGCGCAGGGGAGCGTCATACGGTTGCCTTAACGCGCATTCATCTCGAAGAAGATACGGGGAAGCTCATGCACCCGGCGGGGAAAAATTATTCTTTGATTGATTATAATCGTTCGAGTATTCCTCTTTTAGAACTGGTGAGCGAACCCGTTATCACCTCGGCTCAGCAGGCCAAGCAATTTGCCGAAGAGTATCAGCACCGCCTCCGTGAGCTTGGGATTGCCGAAGCGAGTATGGAAAAGGGACAAATGCGAGTCGAAGCCAATATTTCCGTAATTCCGGCTGCTTGGCAAGACGATCCCGAGAAGCGTTTAACTGGTGTAAAGATTGAAATTAAAAACCTTAACTCCTTCCGCGCCATGGAGCGTGCCGTGCTCTACGAAATAGATCGTCAAAGTCGAGTTTTAAACGAAGGTGGTACCCTCCGACAGGAAACACGGGGCTGGAATGATGCCAAGGGTGAGACCTATGTGATGCGAACGAAAGAAACAGCCGATGATTATCGTTACTTTCCGGATCCCGACCTTCGCCCGCTTGATTTGTCTTGGTTAGAAGAAGAGGGTACGGTAACGCCATTCTCAGCTCGTTCTCAGGCATTTGAGCAACTATTAAACCACGGGGTTGATCCAAAACATGTTCATACGATTACTGGCGACCCTGATCGACTCGCGTTTTTCACCCGATTGGCATTGGTAGAGCCGGAAGCGATTCGTTTAGCCGTACAATGGCTTAATAATGAGCCTCGGTTAACGCAATTTTCTCCGGAAGAGGTTCGTGAGTCACTTGAATTACTCGGGCAAGGAAGCGTGTCGGCGACTCTCTTTAAGCAGGCCTTGGCCGATGCTCAGCCAGGCGGTCTTAAACATTCGCTGGAACGGGTGACGGCATCTAACGCGATTGATGATTTAGCCGCTGTGGTGGCTAAGGTACTTCAGGAAAACGAAGCGGAAGTTGCTCGCTATCGTGCTGGAGAAGAGAAATTGCTTGGGTTCTTCGTTGGACAACTTCGACAGGCTCTCCAAGGCAAAGGTGACCCAGGAGCACTTGTATCTGAACTCAAAAAACAGCTAAGCTAGATGCATAGCTTTTCAGAAGTAAGGAGTTC
>DASWYB010000064.1:0-8144 GCA_036405195.1 Patescibacteria group bacterium | reverse complement strand
CTCAAGGAGTATACTCTGGCCATGGCACAAATATACGCATTTGGCGACAGCATCACATATGGATCGTGGGATACCGAATACTCCGGCTGGGCAAACCGGCTCCGGCTTTATTTTGATCAAAAAACCCAAGAAGAAGACACGCCATTTACTTACTTTTATAATCTCGGCATTCCCGGAGAAAACACCGACAGCCTCGTCAAACGCTTTCAGTCGGAAACCGAAATCCGCTTCCGCAAAAATGAAGACTATACGTTTCTCTTTGCCTTTGGTGCTAACGACGCTTGCTTTACTCCAAGCAAAGGCGAGTTCCAAGTTCCCGTTGAACGCTATAAACAGAACTTGGATTCAGTCATCAACCAAGCTAAAGAAATTGCTTCTAAAGTTTTTATTCTCAATATTACACCCGTAGTAGACGAACTCACCGTCGCGCCAATAGGCAAAGACAAATCCCGCTTAAACAAATACATCGAGCCATACAACCAAGCTGTGAGTGAACTTGCTCAAAAGAATAGCATCCAACTCATCGACGTCCACTCCGCATTCATGCAACACGACCTCCCTACCCTCTTCTGCGAAGATGGCCTGCATCCAAACGCTAAAGGCCATGAGATTATTTTTGACCTTATGAAAAGGTCTCTTAACATCGTCTAGATACAGAGTTGGTCACTTTGTTAAATGTCGGTTAACGAACATAGCATAATACTGAGTTTAGAGCTATACTGTGCGCAAATGGATCAACTCACAAAACTACAAGATCAGCTAGAAAAATTTCGGGAAGAGCGAGACTGGAAGCAGTTTCATAATCCCAAGGATTTAGCTATTTCACTCAGTCTTGAGGCTTCCGAAGTTTTGGAACACTTTCAATGGAAAAACGTTGACGAGGTTAAAGCTCATATTATAGAGAAGAAAGAGGATATCGCAGCAGAGCTGGCAGATGTGCTTTATTGGCTGCTCTTGCTCTCAAAAGATCTAAACGTAGATCTTGAAGCTGCTTTTCAAAAGAAGATGGATAAGAACGCACAGAAATACCCAGTCGATAAGGCCAAAGGCACGCATAAAAAATACACGGAGCTTGAAACAGAGTGATTGTCTATGCGGCGCCCAAACAAGCCTTTCTTGAAGACGTGCTATCCGGACAAGTCGAGAAGAAAATTTTAACGTCGTTCATTCGTGAGCTTGGCCATGCCACGGGTAAAAGCGAAATCGACTCCTGGCGTAACTCCATGCAGTACATGAAAGGAATTATCGACGATCCGGAAATATCTGACGACGCTGGCGTTGCCATTGAATACAAAATTCCACAGACTTCTCGCCGTGTCGATTTTATCCTTACCGGACTAAATGAGGCCAACCGTAACACCGCTATTCTCATTGAACTCAAACAGTGGAGCGAAGCCTTAGTAACCGAAAAAGATGCTATTGTCGAAACGTTTGTAGGCAGGAACACCCGGGAAGTCGCGCACCCTTCGTACCAAGCGTGGACCTATGCGTGTCTACTCGAAGACTACAACGAAGCTATCGAGACTCACGACGTGCACCTTGTACCATGCGCCTATTTACACAACTACGAACCCGACAATAATATTCGTAACGACTTTTATAAAGACTACCTCGATAAAGCCCCGGTTTTCTTACGCCCCGACGGTCGCAAACTCCGTGATTTTATTAAGCAATTTGTTAAGTACGGCGACAAAAACGACATCCTCTATCAAATAGACAACGGCCGAATCCGCCCATCCAAAAATCTCGCTGATTCACTGAGCGCCCTCATGCAAGGCAAAAAAGAATTTGCTCTCATCGACGACCAAAAGCTCGTCTACGAAACAGCACTTAACTTGTCGGATATTGCTTCCGAAAACAACAAACAAGTGCTCATTGTCGAAGGTGGCCCGGGGACAGGTAAATCAGTTGTCGCGATTAATCTCCTCGTCGAGCTTACAAACCGTCGCCGGGTAGCACAATATGTTACGCGCAACTCCGCACCGCGACTGGTCTACGAAGCTAAGCTGACCGGCACGCTCGCAAAATCACGTATCTCTAACCTCTTTAGTGGCTCCGGATCATTCCACGCTCTTGAGCCAAATACCTTCGACGCGCTCATCGTCGACGAAGCGCACCGCCTCAATGCGCGGTCGGGAATGTTTAATCACCTGGGCGAAAACCAAGTGAAAGAGATTATAAACGCCTCAAAACTAAGCATCTTCTTTATCGACGAAGACCAACGCGTAACTCTTCAGGATATCGGCGAGAAGTCCGAAATTCACAAATGGGCCGAAACGATGGGAGCACACGTGACAGAACTTGCCCTTACCTCGCAGTTTCGTTGCAATGGTTCTGACGGCTACTTAGCGTGGCTCGACCATGTGCTCCAAATTCGAGAAACCGCCAATACCACTCTCGACGGCGTAGACTACGATTTTCGCGTCTGCGACTCACCGGAAGAAGTGCGCCAGCTTATCTTAGAGAAAAACCAGAACAACAAAGCCCGCATGGTTGCCGGCTACTGCTGGAACTGGAAGAGCGTCAACGACAAAGATGCCTACGATATCGAGATCGGCGATTTTAAAGCTAAATGGAACCTTAAATCTGACGGTCAAGCTTGGATTATCAAACCGAATTCCGTTTCCGAAGTTGGCTGCATTCACACCTGCCAAGGGCTGGAACTTGAGTACGTTGGCGTTATCATTGGTCCGGATCTTGTTATCCGTGACGGCAAAATTATTACCGACGCCTCTAAACGCGCAAGTAGCGACAAGTCCGTCCAAGGCTATAAAAAGATTCTGGCGCAAAACCCAGAAAAAGCGAAAACCGTTGCCGACACAATCATTAAGAATACCTACCGCACCCTCATGACCCGCGGCCAAAAAGGTTGTTATGTGTACTGCTCTGATTTTGAGACACAAGAGTTTCTAAAAAACGAATAGGAAATAGTAGTGCGTAAATTAGGCGTTTGGATAATTACTGTAATCTCTGGTTTATTTGTTGCTGGTGCATTTGCAAGTTCGTCACATACTTCCACACCTACGCAAACCACATCTCCCATTTCGACAGTACGTGTACCTGTTGTTGAAACTAAAACAGAGATTAGAGAAGAATCAATCCTATTTTCTACTAAAGAAGTAAGCGATTCATCGCTTACTTCCGGCACTACGAAAGTCACAACAGAGGGTGTGAACGGCAAGAAGGTACTAACGTATGAAGTTACGTACATCGACGGTATAGAGTCTTCTCGCAAGCTCCTTAAGGAAGATAAGATTGACCCGATTAGTAAAATCATCGCAAACGGGACAAGGATTCCTATCTCTGGCAATGCAGTTGGGGACACGTATACAAATGTGGACGGTAACCAAGTACAGCGTCCGATTTACTCTGATTCCGTTCCCGCTGGGGCATCAGCAGTCTGCCGGGATGGTACGTACAGCTTCAGCCAAAACCGCCGTGGGACCTGTTCAGGACATAGCGGCGTTGCACAGTGGTTATAAGTATATTTAGGAGGAGACATGTATAGTTGGTGGGATCTTGGAGAAAGCTCTGGGCACCTTGGCAATGATTTAGCTCTATACTTAATTGAATGTCCTTTTTGCGAGGTAAAGGGTAACTTCGAATTGGCGTTTCATGGTGAGAAAACAAAACCCAACGGCCGTAAAGTTCTTAACTTTGATACATATAAGTGTGGTAACTGTGCAGGATTTGTTCAAGTTACGTGGTCAGCAGGTGAATATAGTCATGGCCCCAATCGTGGTATGCATGCTTTCATTGTTCAGCCGTGGCCAAAGCGTGTGAACCAAGCCCCCGAGCATTGGCCGCTCACTGTATCGCGATTTTGGAAACAAGCACATCAGTCTTTGAAAAGCGAAACCTGGGATGCTGCCGCAATAATGTCGAGGAGTGCCCTTCAGGCAATAATGAAAGACAAAAGGGCAAAAGGGAACAATCTTGAAAAACAGATTGATGATCTGGCAGAGAAAGGGATTCTTCCTCAGTTGATTAAAGATTGGGCTCATGAACTAAGACTTCTTGGTAATAAATCAGCGCATCCCAAATCCGATGAAGGCGATGTTGACCCTCAGAACGTCAAGGACATAATCAAGTTTCTTGACTTCATGCTTAAGTACACATACGACTTACCCAAGGAGATCGACAACTATAGAGACCGACATCTAAACGCGTAACTCGTTCATTCTTCGCTTATCGGCTCAGGCCCAAGTGGAAGACTTCCTCTCATCAGGTTAATGCGAAACCGCGTTTCACGATACTGAACCTTGTATTCACATTCTTTTCCTGACAGAGTTCTTTCATTGAGTTCACTTAATCGCTCACGCCACAGTGAAATTAGAAGACCTGCAAAGCTTTTAGACTTATTTATTAGCAAATTCAGCTCGCCAAATGTGTATTTCACTAACTTACCGCTCGCCTCATCGTGGATGGTTAAACCCGAATTGTCGATCGCATAGTTGTTATGAGAAAAACCATTTCTGAGAGTATTGTCAAACAGCTCTGCTAGAAGACCCCCGATTAACGGGGACCGATTGGTAATCATTCGAATTTTTTTATTTATATTGACTGGACCTTTGTTTAACTTCGCCATTAATGCCGTGATGTTTTGTAACTTTTCTGGAGTCATATCACCCTGTGCCACTGTACATAGCTGACCCCATGCATCTGACGAACTATCCCTGACTTCGTCAACCTTTGACCCTGCTCGATTACCCAATTTGATACCGCCAAGGTCCCAAAACAGATTATACATTTCAGACCACTCAAAGAAGTGACAGTATAGTAATAGGAACAGTCGAAGGCTCTCCTCTGGAGGAATCGCTTTATTGAGTAGTGATTCGTGGATATACGTAAATAAATGCTCAATATTTTTTAAGGTGTCTTTAGGGTCAAAAGGACTTAGGTTCGCGTGTTTAATTAGCGCCATACCATACTCGGCTTGATCCGATTGGTACGCGTCATCAAATTGCTGTTTTAACGCGCCTTCAACCCTTGTTCTGTATTCAGAAAGTTCTAATTGAGATGTTTTGTTGTCCATGCACCGATTATACTCCTTTTCCCTCTTGTTGCCTCTTAAGCAATTGGTCGTGGGTTCGAATCCTACTTGGCCCCCCATGGAAATAACAGGTTAAAAGCCTGCTATTTTTTGGTATAAAACCATTGACGTGATATATATTTTATGTTATATTTTTTGTACTTTCGGTCAGTTGGACCGACAATGCTCATCACATTGATGAGATGGAGAGCCCACAATGGGACCTAAACGGATAAGCATGTCTCTCGCAGAACGTATTGCTCGCTCCGTGGCCTGCACTACAATGGCAGCGCTTGGGTGGTGCGAGAACCCGGAGCTCGCTGCTACTTCCATTCTGGCCGCTGATACCGGTGATGGAATTGTGCACATCGTGGAATTCCCAAACTGGGAGATCCCGGAACTCATCAGCAGCGTTGAAGTGACCCTTGAACGCGGAGAAGACAGGAGGTGGGCACGAGGAGAACTCTCTGCCTACGGATGGTGGCAAGACGAGCACGCCGAAGACTACCGTCCATGGCGGCAGCAGTACTTCGAAGTAACGTGGAGCGAAACGAAAGCTCCGCGGATCGTTTATGGCACTTTCACGGATACAGAGCTGCCCCAGGAGCATCCGTTTACCGAAGCTGAGATTCGGGAGATCGAGTTCCTGGCAAAGGTAGATCGTCAACGTTTCGATATTCTCGACGCACACACACGGCGCTGCCCAACGTGTGCGTGGACGCTCTCAAAGAGCCACGACGACCGTACGCGCAACAAGTAACTTTCGCCCTCGCACAGAAGACCCTCGCGGTCCCGCTGCTGCGAGGGTCTTCTGTTTTATATAGCCCCAGGTTTCAGTACACATACAAAATCACTTACAAATTGTACAAAAGGTTCATATTCGAGAACTCCTGGTCCTCCTTAACAAATAGGCAAAACTAATATCCGGATTCTGTTTATTGCCGGATACAATGTCGTGAAGATTAACTTCTAACACTCACAAGCTAGTACTAGTGTTGCATGGTGAGACGGAGCGCAAAATTGTGGACGGAGTTTACAAAGGGAGTATAATCCAAACATGAATATAAACGACTTACGCCGGTTTCTTATCTACTGCGGCAAAGAAGGGTACGCCACGATTAGCGAAGAAGGCATGATCATTGAGAGTGATCAGTCCACCTCAATTCGAATCAAGAAAGGCGATTGGCAGTACCATGATAATTATTTTGGTGGAGAACCGTATGGAGGCAGAGAAGTGGTATTCTACCAAGTAAAACCGGTATGGATGATGACATACTACGGCTGCGTTGGCGACTCAGTTGAGGATTTAAAATCTGTTTATCAACACCTGAAAAAAGCTTTAACACTCTTTCCCGCTGATGCACCGTTTCGCGGCCCCAAAGAGTTTACCGAAGGTAATTATAGTTACAAAAACAGATGGGATGGTGATGTTGAGAAATTTTCCGGCGAGGAAGAAATCTATCACCATAACCAGAAAATTTACACGGCCAAGTACATTGGTGGCGTAGTGGACGTGAGGTAAAGATGAAAAATTTTGATATTACTTCGCTCGAAGGAGCTCTTGCTGCTACGCAAAACAATCAACTGGAGGAGTGGATCCATGCTTTTTTAGTTGACGGCTCAAACCCCAATGCTCCCCTATCCGAAGGACTCAAAGCCATCCCGTCTCGGGTTTACTCTGAGCCAATCTTATTTCCACTTTCTAAACTTACCCGTGTATGTGGACCGGAAGAAGGTATGGAATACACGTTAGAAAAAGAAGGATGGGAGAGAAAGATTGCTACGCTGGTTGAGAGAGTTAAGAGTGGATGGAATCCTCAACCCTTACTTTCAGCTGGTACAGGGGATGAAGCGTTTACAATACGCGACGGCAGCCACCGATACGAAACACTTGTGCGAGCTGGCATAAAAAAATATTGGGTGATTTTCTTTTTCGATAATGATCAAGATAAAAACGCCTTTATGAAGATTCACATATGAAAATCCGGGTTAAGGTTAAGCCGGGAGCGAAGGTTGAAAAGATCGAGCTGGTTGAACAGGCGGAACTCGGGCTAGAGGACAATCTACCTACGTATATTGTCAGTGTCAAAGAGTTACCAACAGAAGGTAAAGCGAATAAAGCCGTCGTAAAAGCGTTAGCGCATTACTTTTCTGTTTCCCAGTCAGATGTGCAGTTAACATTGGGGCAAACCGCACGCTTTAAGCTCTTTGAGATAAATAAAAACTAGCATTATGCCAAACATATTCAACCCCACTGGGGATCCCCTCTTTCGACCATGGCGAGGTAACGAGCAAAGAACATGCCTGCAGTTACTTGCGTGCCTCCTTGTTGCATTCCTGATTGCATTCTTCGTCTAACTGCTATCCAAAAACTGCTCTTAAGCTCACCAATCTTTTCTGGTACTATTTAAGAGTCAAGGAGCTTTTATTTATGCAAAAAATCACCACACACTTATGGTTCGATAAGGAAGCCAAAGAAGCCGCGGAGCTTTACACCTCTGTGTTCAAAGATTCCCGTATCAAAAATAGTACGACGATTCACGATACACCATCGGGTGACGCCGATATCGTGACCGTCGAGCTAGCCGGCCAAGAGTTCACGCTCTTAAACGGCGGTCCGGTCTTTACATTCACCCCTGCCATTTCGTTTCTCGTTGCCTGCGATAATAAAGACGAGGTATCCGAGCTCTGGAAAAAACTCAACGACGGCGGCCAAGCGTTAATGGAGCTCGGCGAATACCCATTTAGTGAGCACTATGGCTGGACGCAGGATAGGTACGGCCTCTCCTGGCAGATCATGCATACCAAAGAACCAATTAAACAGAAGATCACCCCAACCCTTATGTTTGTGGGCGATGTATGCGGGAAAGCCGAAGAAGCTGCCACCTTTTATACGTCCGTGTTTCACAACTCAAAAATCGGCGACATTATGCGCTACGAGGAAGGCGAAGGCTTAGACAAGCCCGGCACTGTTAAGCACATGGACTTTACGCTCGAAGGCGAGCAGTTTGGCGCCATGGACAGTGCGTATGAACACAAGTTTACTTTCAACGAAGCCATTTCGTTTATGGTGCACTGCGAGACGCAAGAAGAGATTGATTACTACTGGGAC
>DASWYB010000063.1:0-14784 GCA_036405195.1 Patescibacteria group bacterium | reverse complement strand
CAAAAACCGGGGGACCTTCTCGCTAAGAAGACTCAAGCCTTGCTCGACGACTACCTTCCGCAGGTGTTTGCCTATGCTCGTGAAGCATCGCTTCGTACCCTTGGTATGCGGCCATATGATGTCCAGTTGATTGGCGGGATTGTATTGCACCAGGGGAAAATTGCCGAAATGAGGACGGGAGAAGGAAAAACTCTGGTGGCGGCTTCGCCATTAATTTTGAACGCCTTAGTAGGGCAGGGCGCTCACTTGGTTACAGTTAACGATTACTTGGCCAAACGTGACGCAGGGTGGAATGCGCCATTGTATCACTGGCTCGGTCTTTCTGTTTCGTACATTGGTCACGATGCTTCTTATATATATGATCCTGGAGTTACGATTGAAGGCGAAAACGATCCTCGCTTACAACATTTTCGCCGCGTTTCTCGTCCTGAGGCCTATGCGGCAGATATCACCTATGGCACAAATAACGAGTTTGGGTTTGATTACCTGCGAGACCATATGGTGCGTTCGGTTGCCGATTTGCGCCAGCGTCCATTTCACTTTGCTATTGTAGACGAAGTCGACAGCATCTTAATTGATGAAGCGCGTACACCCTTAATTATTTCTGGACCTGCTGCAGAAAGTACCAGTTTATATGCTACTTTCTCGCAGATTGTGCGCACTCTCAAAAACGAAGAAGATTACACCTTTGATGAAAAGCACCGGTCGGTTGCGATTACCGATAATGGTATTGCTAAAGTTGAACAAGCCCTAAGTGTGCCTCATTTATACGACAACGATAATATTTTACTCGTGCATCACTTAGAAGAAGCGCTTCGGGCTCAAGTTATTTACAAGAAGAATAAAGACTACGTTGTAAAAGACGGCGAAGTTATTATTGTCGATGAGTTCACAGGCCGTATGATGCCGGGACGCCGTTATAGCGAAGGACTGCATCAGGCCATTGAAGCCAAAGAAGGCGTGGAAGTAAAGCGAGAGAGCGAAACACTGGCCACTATCTCCTTCCAAAACTTATTCCGTCTCTATCCGAAGCTATCTGGCATGACCGGGACGGCGGCAACAGAAGCCGAAGAGTTTTATAAGATTTATAAACTTGATGTAGTCGTTATTCCTACTCATCGGCCGATTTCCCGTATTGATCATCAGGATCTTATTTATAAGACGGAAGAAGGTAAGCTAGCGGCCGTTATACAAGATATTAAATCGAAGCAAGCGAACGGTCAGCCGGTGTTAGTGGGAACTATCTCTGTCGCGAAATCCGAAAAGCTCTCAAAGCTCTTGAAGAAGGAAGGTATTGAGCACCAAGTGTTGAATGCCAAGCAGCACGAAAGAGAGGCCAAGGTTATTACGAATGCCGGTAAGCCAGGTGCTGTTACTGTGGCAACCAACATGGCTGGTCGTGGTGTCGACATTATTCTTGGCGGTGCAAATCCTCTCTTGAATGATGAAACCAAAGACGACAAAGACGCATTCGAAACCTGGAAACAGGATCAGCAGCGTGTGCTCGAAGCCGGCGGTCTGCATGTTATTGGTACCGAGCGTCATGAATCACGCCGAATCGATAACCAGCTTCGTGGCCGATCCGGTCGACAAGGTGATCCTGGTTCATCTATTTTCTATGTTTCTACCGAAGATGACCTTATGCGCATTTTTGGCGGAGATCGATTGCGAGCCATTATGCAGAGAATGGGATTACCCGAAGATCAGCCGATTACGCATCCTATGATCACCCGTTCAATCGAGACGGCTCAGAAACGGGTCGAAGGTCACAACTTTGATATTCGCAAGCACTTAGTTGAATACGATGACGTGATGAATAAACATCGTGAAGTTGTCTATCGTAAGCGCCAGAAACTGCTGTATTTAGAAAAGCCAACGCAAGAAGGCGAAGACCCATTTGCTACGCCAACGTCACTTCACGAAGAATTGCTCGAACTCATGAGCGATGAGCAAATAACTGAGTATGAAGCAAAAGTTGAAAAGTACGGTTTGGCGCTAATGCAACAAGTTGAACGGCAGTTCTACATGCAAACGATTGATCAATTCTGGATAGAACATCTTAACCAGATGGATCAGCTCCGTCATGGTATTGGGTTGCAGGCGTATGGTCAGGTGGATCCTCTTGTAGCCTATAAGCAACGCGCCTATGAACTTTTTGAGCGTTTACTCGCTGGCATTGAGATGGAGGTTATTCATAACTTACTCAAGCTCGAGATTGTTGAAACTCCTCAACAGCCACAGGCCTTGCCTGAACAACAGATGCAATTTCACGGAGCGGATGAATCGCTTGCCGGCGGTAGCATAATGGCTACAAGCGAAAATCCCGAAGAAGCAGCCGACCAACTACAATCAGCCGCCGAGGGATCTTCTCCACCTTCAAACGAGTATAAAAATGTGGGTCGCAATAATCCTTGTCCATGTGGGAGCGGTAAGAAATTCAAACAATGTCATGGAAAATAAATCAAAAGCAGCCGATCTAAAACGCGGGATAGATTTTATTGGTGTTAACTGTACTTTTTGGTGTCACGATGGTAAGGGAAAAGTGCTTTTGCATAAGAGGAGCCAACAGTGTCGCGATGAACAGGGAACATGGGACTCTGGTGCAGGCTCGATGGAGTTTGGCGAATCATTTGAGCAAACTGTCCGGAGAGAGGTTTTAGAGGAGTATGGAGTTGAACCGTTAGAAATAACGTATATAGCAACTGAAAACGTGATCCGTCATCATAATAATCGAAAAACACATTGGATAAAAAATATACATTGTGTGCTTGTTGACCCGCTACAAGTCAAAAATAACGAACCAGAAAAGATTGATGAGATTGGCTGGTTTGATCCAGATGAGTTGCCGTCACCGCTCCATTCACAGGTTGCTCTTGAAGTCTCTTTAGTAAAAAATTTTTTAAAGAGAAATGTATGACAGAGAAAAAAGTAACTTTGCGATTTCCGAAAGTCGGTGCGGGGGTTGTTATTATCCAAGATGGCAAAACATTGTTAGCCAAACGTAAAGGGTCCCATAGTGCAGGGTGCTGGGGATCTATGGGCGGTCATGTTGAGTTTGGCGAAACTCCTGTAGAAGCAGTAAAACGAGAAGCTCGAGAAGAGTTAGGAATCGAGATTGGTAATGTTCAGTTCGTAACCTGTATGAATATGATCAAAGAGGGTAAGCACTACCTTGACGTATCGTTTACCGCTGAAATAGTTTCTGGCGAGCCAATAATTCAAGAGCCCGATAAAATTGAAGAAATCGGTTGGTATTCTTTAACTGAACTACCAGATAACCTTTTTGATCCTGTTCGAGTCGTGTTGGAGTCTCTTAAAACCGGTGAGAACTATTTCGAAATTAAACAATAAAATGGAGAAGAGCATGTCGGAGAAAAAAGTAACCTTTCTATTTGGTGGCCCGGGCAGCGAACGTGAAGTATCAGTGGCTACAGCCAAAAGTGCACTCCCTTCTTTTGATGATCAGTTCCGCATCCAGCCCGTTTTTATTACTCCTGACCGAAGATGGGTTGTCTCAGAAAACTATGTAGCTCCGGGTGAGGCGTGGGATGTGGCGATGAGGCTCATGACTCAATCGGCTGTTCCATCGGATATAGCGCTTGAAACAATCGAAACAAGCTCACCGGATGTGGTGTTTATTGGTCTCCATGGGGAGTACGGTGAGGACGGCACCGTCCAGGCCTTACTTGAAGCCCGCGGCCTTGCCTACACAGGAAGCAACTCCGAAGCATCGGCTTTGGCGATGGATAAACCCAAAGTGCTCCAAATTCTCCAAGATGAAGATCTTCTCGTGCCTGAGTTTCTCGAAGTAACGCCCGAAGTTACACCAAGTGATGTTCAAGCTTTTGCAGACTTTAACGGCTACCCTCTGGTTGTATTGCCGGCGGATCGGGGTTCATCGGTTGGCGTTACGATCGTTAAACAAAGCGAAGACTTGGATTCAGCAATAGAGCAAGCCCGTACGAAATCCGATCGGGTAATGGTTACAAAGTATATCGCCGGCCAAGAAGTCAGCTGTGGGCTTTTAGTAACCGATAAAAACGAACTTACGGCTCTGCCAGTTACCGACCTCAATCCCATTGAGGGTCATGACTTTTTCGACTACGACGCCAAGTATCTTGCCGGTGAATGTGACGAAGTCACGCCTTCCCGCTTGCCGGAAGATGTTCAAACCAATGTGCAAGAAATTGCTCGCAAAGTGCATCAACTTTTGGGTGCTGATGGCTATAGTCGCGTTGATATGATTGTGACACCAAATCATGAAGTGTATGTTCTTGAGCTCAACACCCTGCCTGGCATGACGCAAACAAGCATTATCCCTCAACAAGCTAAAGTCCACGGCCTCTCTTTTTCCGAACTACTTGCTACCATTTGTAATAATATTGACCGCTCAAACGAAGATTACTTGACGTTTGAAGATTGATCTTTACTAAAGAGCATTGATTCTTTTAGGTTGCTAGCCTATAATGCAACTGTCGTTTTGCAGGAGTGTTTTGTTATCGACGACATGAGGCAGGAGGGCCTCACATGAACCTTAACGCGTTTCCGTGGGCGCGACTCGCGAGCTGGGCGGTGGTAGTTGCCTGGCTTTTGCTGGTCGTTATGCCCCAGCCAGTCAAAGACTGGCAAGCTGACGAACGCCAACGGGCGGCTCGTCATACTCCGCAGGCAGAGACAGCGGCAAGGGCCAAAGCTACCGAGATTGTGAATCGGGCTCTGGCCAATCCTCACTACTCTGCCGACGCCTACCAGCACGATATCCGTGAGCGACTGGATTCGCTCGGTATTGAACACCGAGCAATTCAGGAAAAGCTGAGGGCACACGTCGAAAAGTGTGGTGGCGATGCTCTGGCCGTCAGACATGCCTACGAGCGGTGGCTTGTCTCGCCGGAAGGACGAGCGGCGTACCGTAAGGGTGGTATCTACGAGCCGGTGTATCTGCGTGTGAACTGGGAGTGGTGGAAGGTGCAGTACGCGCTCTTCATCATTCCTATGCTGTTGATCTTCTCGATCCGAGCATTCGCGTTGCGCAAGACCTTTGCTGAAGGGCTCGCCCTCATGTGGGTCTCGCGGTGGAGTTTGTTAGGGAACGCAATCGTGTGGCCGCTTGGTTACTTTGGCTACGAGCCGCACCTGACTCTGGAAGCGCAGGTGCAGCAAGCGGCCAGAGAACTTCGGCAATTCCAGGGATTACCCGTTCCACGGGTAATCCTGCCGAGCGTGAACGTACCGGGCAACCTGGAAAGCTTGCGTGTTCTTTCGCGGATCCAGTCGGTTTGGGTCGTCCTCCGCTATATCTGGGGACCGCCCGGCCAGTCGTGGCATCGGCTTCTCATGATCTGGCGCAGGCCAGTGATCCGCGCGGTTTGTGTTTCGATCGTGGCAAGTGTGGTCATGCTGCTCTCGCCTTCACGGGCGTCCGCAGCCGAAGTTACGGAAAAGGAGGGCGGCCCGACGTTTCTCGGTCTCTTGTGGACGTCGGTCTACCCTACTAACCCCGGCGCACCACCTGGGCAGCATGTTTTCTGGCTGTTCAAGGAAGGGGACGTGGTCGTCTACAACGTCCAAGATCCATCTCTGTCGGTTCTGGAATTCGCCCCCCGCCCACTCAAAGTACGCTGTGGGAGCATGGCGGGTACAATTGGCCCCTTTGTCAACCTTCACCTGGATTCAAGCACGCCGACGCGGTTTGGCCTCGAGGCCGTGCTACGGAATCAGCTTGGTCGAGATACTGAGCTCAAAGGCCCGGTTTATCTCTACCTCACGGGGGAGGGGCACCGAGCAGGGTTCTTCACTCCGAATCTGCGGCTCTTGCATCAGGTGGAGCCGGGCCTGAAGATCGGCGCGGCCACGACGCTCGGCTACGAACGCGGGGTGGGTCTGAACTGCTTATTCGGACCCGCGGTCGAGATCAAGACCGGCAAAAAGTCCAGCCTGCTACTCCGCTTCGGCGAGTGGCTGGCTGGACCCCTCAAGGGGACTCAGCAGTTCCGGACAGACTTTGTCTTGGGCTTCTGACGATTCTATTGAGTTTTGTGTCAACGCAGGGCGGAGGAGCCATGTGCTCCCCCGCCCTGTTTTTTATATAAAAAAAGCCCGGGGATTGCTCCCCAGGCCTCTCGTGATTCTGGCGCCTGGCCAGATGTGGTGGTTGCGAGCTACTGCGTGGCGATTCCCACGCTGTGGAATCCGCCGTCGACGTGGAGTATTTCGCCCGTTACTCCACGCATGAGGTCGCTGAGCAGGCACACGGCGTTGTTGGCGACGAGCGTCTTGCCTTCGTCAAGGTTCCATCCCAGGGGCGCGCGGGCTGGCCAGACGTCTCCAATGGCATCGAATCCGGTGATGCCGCTGGCAGATAGGGTGTTGAGTGGGCCAGCCGAGATACAGTTGACGCGAATACCGTGCGGACCCAGGTCTCGGGCAGTGTACCGGGCAGTGGCTTCAAGCGCCGCCTTGTACACACCCATCCAGTTGTAGTTGGGGTAGGTGTGCTGTGAATCGAAGGTTAGCGCGATCACCGAGGAATTGTCGAGCAAGGTTGGTTGTACATGCTCGTTCGTCCACCTCAGGCGGTGAATAACTTGCGAGAATCCTGCAGCGCTGATCTCAAAACCTTCGTTGACCGGGTGCCGAGGGGCATCGGACAGTTCACCCTCCAGCAAGCCGTCAGCTTTTGAAGCGAATGCGATTGAGTAGACGAACCCATGGAAAGGGCCGTATTGATGTCCAACGAGGATGTCTAGCTCGTCACCCTTTGTAACGTCACAGCAGATGATGCGTAGATCCTCAAGCGACCTATCTGTCTGACGGAGCGAGCGTTTCAGTAAGCTGTTGCTTACTCGCTCATTTTGCACCGTGTAGACGACCTCAGCCCCTTGGGCTTCTGCCGCCTGACCGATCGCCCACGCAATACTGCGCGTATCAATCAGACCCATTACCAGGATCCGTTTCCCGGTTAGTAGCATCTTGGAAACTCCTCTGATCCACTCTTAAAAGTGGATTGGTAAACTGCAAGAATCGAACAAGGTATATTTTAATAAAATTACTAGGGTTATGCAAGCTTCGCGCTCGGTGTGTTATGGTAAAGGTATGTTGAATTTGCCTCATCTCCAAACCAATGTGCCACTTGGACCGTTCACGACCTACCAAATCGGTGGCCTCGCTGAATATTTTGTTGGAGTCACTTCTTCGCAGGAATTGGCGGCGGCAGTGCGGGTGGCTCGTGAGGCGAATGTACCGTACTTTGTTTTAGGATGCGGTGCGAATATTTTAATTAAAGATGGTGGAATGAAAGGTCTTGTTATTTATAACAAGGCAAACCATGTAGAGTTTATTCCTTCTCGCCACCAAGTGTGGGCCGAGAGTGGTGCTCAAATTGCGGATTTAATCGAAGTCTGTCGCGACAAAGGTTTATCGGGGTTTGAACATTTTGTAGGAATTCCAAGTACGGTAGGCGGGGCGATCTGGCAGAATTTGCACTTTCTTTCGCCCGACCGAGAACGAACAATGTACATTGAAGAGTTTGTGCTTGGGGGGAGAATTCTAGATGAAAATAATAAAATCCAAGTTGTCGATAAAAAGTTCTTCCAATTTGGATATGACGATACGATTTTGCATCATCGGAAGCTGATAGTCTTAGACGTGCTTTTTCAGCTCGCACCGAAGTCACCGAGTGAAATACAGGCTCAGATGATTGCTAACATGAACTGGAGAGCCGAGAAGCAACCGCAGTTGTGGCAGTGGCCATCATGTGGGTCGGTGTTCCAAAAGATCGAGGGGGTAGGTGCTGGACGGTTGATTGATGAGGCAGGGTTAAAAGGGCATCGTATTGGAAACGCTCAAATTTCGGAGAAGCATGCGAACTATATTGTAAACCTTGGTGGCGCAACCGCGAGGGATGTGCTAGATTTAATTGAGCTTGTTCGGGCAGAGGTAAAGGCCAAGACCGGCTATGAGCTTACCCCTGAAATAGGTATTATTGGGGAAGGGTAGAAGAGCACCATACGTCTATTTTTGCGTCTAGGGAGCCAATCTCCGCGACGTAAAAACAGCCGCATGGTGCGAAGGAAGAAAAAGGAGATTATAAAGGTATGGTTGATTTAGAGACAATTCAGAAACGGATCGAACAGTTAGATATCGCACAGCAAGAAATTAACACGATTAAAACCGCCCTTGATGACGCTCTGGCAGAGGATGATCGTTACCAGCAGCTTGACTTACAGACCCGTGAATTTGCAGTTCAAAAGAAAAAGATTAAAGACGAGATCTGGGCACAGCCAACATATCAAGATGCTATGGCAAAAATGAAGGATATTAAAGAGGAAATGGCTGACCTCAAAGAAATTTTGAATCATGAACTTTTAGAATGGCGCCAAACTAATAATAGTGACGAGATCATTGGTGCTGATGGTACGACGCGAAAATTAAAAGTAAATGTCCGCCTACAGCAGCAACGTGTAAAATCGAACTACTAGTCGTGTGAATGGGGCGACTCGTCCGGGTGGAGGGGAATGGAAACAAAGCAGACGATTATTCATTTTGTCCGTCATGGGGAAGTTGAGAATCCTCAGAATGTTCGTTATGGCCGTTTGCCAGGTTTCCATATTAGCGTTGAAGGTAGACATCAAGCTGAGCAGTCGAGCCTCTTTTTTCTCAAGCGGAAAATTTCCCACATCTATTCAAGCCCTTTAGAGCGGACACAACAGACCGCTACATTGCTTGGGATGTCACTACCACATGTTTCCATTACTCTTGATGCCCGTATCCTTGAGGTGAAAACCGCTGGCATGTTCGAAGGCAAGTCTCGAGACCTCCACTTTTACTACGATACAGTTCCAAATCCAGATGCTGAGATGATTGAGCAAGTAAATGCCCGGATGTATCATTTTGTTGAAGAAAAAATTATTCAGCACTACGGAAGCGAAATAATGGCCGTTAGTCATGGTGACCCGCTTGCCATTTTATTCCACAGTCTCGTTTACGGCGAGCTTGAATCACGTTGGCGAATATATCCCACCTACGCTTCAATTTTTAGTTATGTGTTTGAAGGCCTGACGTTAAAGTCCGTATGGGTGACGAATCAGAAAGGTTAAGCTTTCTGAGCCAAAACTAATAATCGTTCCGAATCGAATGAGTATGGGGAGGCGTCATAGTCTCCCCATATTTTTGTGATAGTGAGGCCGACTTTAGCGAGTCGTTCGGTAAATTCTGGCACAGTGTAGAGCCGTAGGGGGAGTTCTCTGTTTCCGTCGGCGTTTATATCCCAAAGTGTGAGAGTCTCGAGATCGAACTCAGCATAGTCGTTCTTCTGTGTTTTCATACGCCGTGCGAAACGGAACAGGTTGTGCATATCAAAGAAAATTCGTCCGCCTGGTTTAAGATGTGCATGAAGCCTTTTTAAGATATCTTTGTTAACTTCATCGGACTCGATCCCGAAGGTGCAAAAAAGAAGCATAATCACATCGTATGTTTGGTCTAAATTAAGATGGCGCATGTCCTGTTGTATAAACGGGATAGTAACAGTAGCTTTCGCTGCTGCTTGATACGCTAAAGAAAGAAGGTGCTCGTCTCTGTCCACGCCAGTTATGTGGGAGTAGCCTCGTTGTGTGAGTCCAATACTATGCCGGCCCTGGCCGCAGGCTAAATCCAAAATAGTTGTAGTTTTGGTAGGTATAATATTTTTAGTTAAAAAATCCAGTTCTTGCTCGGTTCGTTCTTTTGAAAAGTAACCAGCATGGTCGTCGAGATATTCATAAGCGAAATAGTCTTTCCAAGTTTGTTGCATAAGGGTAGGCTAACAAATATAGGGAAGGAAAACAATTGGTATTTCATGTTTCTTACAAGTCAGGCTTGACGAATGGAAAACGAAACGTCATTCTATTGGCTATGATTCAAACCCGCACCTCCCCCGTTCTCTCGTTTCAGCCACTTTGGACGCCCGAAGTTGCTCGTATTGTTTCGGATTTTCCGAAAAAAGGCATTTTCCTCACTGGTATAGAAGGTTCAGACCCAAAAATTGATGGAGTTCGTCGGAACCAGCTCAAAGAAGCGCACGATTTTTATCAAAATTATGAAGCCCGTTTAGAAAAAATTCGTGAACTGGGGATTACCTGGCTGCGTTTTGGTATGCCGTATTCACAAGTGCATGCGGCTCGTGATCATTTTGATTTTTCGTTCTGTGACAAGGTTGTTAAAAAGTGTGGCGAGCTCGGTATTACTATTATGGCCGATTTGCTCCATTTTGGATTACCTGACTGGCTTCACGAAGAACTTAACGAAGATCAGTACTTTCAGAATCGGTTTTTTCCAGGTGAGTTTGCCCGATATGCACACGCTTTTGCTGAGCGTTACCCACATATCCGACATTACACAATTGTAAACGAACCCTACCTCACAGCATTTTTCTCTTCAAAATTAGGACTGTGGAACGAACATCGGTGGGGCGACGGGTGGCAGGATGACCGCCCGTTCGTTAATGCGACCCGTAACATTGCCCAGGCTGCAATATTAGGCCGTAAGGCAATCGAAGGAGTATGGGATCATGAAGGCCGCAAAGAAGAACTCATCTTTGTTCAAAATGAAAGTTTTGAAGTTTCTACCGCTGCTCCTGGATCAGGCCGAGAGGCCGAAGCTGAGCGTTTCAATTTACGCCGGTTTGCCGTCTTAGATCTTATTTTTGGAGTCCGGGATGAAACTATGCGGCGTTATCTTCTCGATCAAGGGTTGAGTGACGCAGAATACGAATGGTTTATGGACTATGGCTCGATGACAAAAACGGTCCTGGGAATTGACCACTATCCTACCTGTGTTCATACGTTCTATAAAGACCGCACTCAAGATAACTCACCAACAGACCCGTATCGTCTCTACGAGATTACGAAAGAGTATTGGGAGCGTTACCCTTTGCCCCTCCTTCACACCGAAGTAAATGCTTGGCCAGATCATGCGCTTTCACTCTGTCAGCAAACCTACGATGCGATGGCTCGGCTTAAGCAAGAAGGATATCCTGTTATTGGGATGGGTTGGTATGGCGATGATCTTCAGGTTGGCTGGCATGTTGCCATGCGAGGTCCACGGAGTAAAGAAGAAAATCCAGTGGGACTCTTTTATAAAGGCGACGCGCAACCTGTCGCGTTGCTCTTTGGGCAGTTACTTCAAACAGGGTTTCCCGATAGAGGCGAAACCGTGGATGTAGGTACTTGGGCTGCCCATTCGTTCTGAGTTTCTACTTCGATCTTCATTTGTTTCAGTGGCACTCCTTTGGGGAGTGTCACTGTTTGTTCTATGGCTTGGGCGGCGCCGCGAACCATAAGTTGTAAACGGTATGTTCCGGCCGGAACGAGAACAAAAATTTCTCCGTTGGCGTCGGTCGCTTTGGTAAAGGCAATTTGGTTGGTCTTGCTATCAATGAGGCGGACAATCGTGTAAGCAAGGGCCTGGCCATGAGTGTCGGTCACTACAATTGTATGTCGTCCAAATCGGCGATGACGGAATTCGTTAATCCAGAACAGCACATAGAGCAAAGCCAGGATAACGGTTAAAGGAACAACCTGGACAGTCAGCGAACTAATCGTGAGGGCTGTCCCAATGACGAGGAGAGGAAGGCGTAGCAGTTCGGCTTTCATCGCGATGCGCTTCAGAGTAGTAACCCAGGGACGTGTGACTTCGAGCGGGTCGCAAAACAAGTCAAGAATAATCATTCGTTCGGCGCCAATGGGAAACGTTGCTCCTCTGTAAGATTTGGGAAGAACCTGTGATGGAAATGTGTAACCGTTCCTCTGCGCCCAGAGGGAGAAATGACCTGGTTCGACAAAAAAGCCATAGCGCCCTTCCTTGTCCGTAATGGCCCGCTCTACCACTTGGCCATACTTATCTTGGTTAAGAATACTCACCATCGCGCCGACAATCGGCTCTCCGGTTGTACTGCTTAAAACTCGTCCCCACGGCATACGTTTCTTGCGGATGCCAAACAGCCCGAGTAAATTCATCCAGGCTGATGTGAGTGTTTGAGGGAGGCTCCCCAAGGCTTGGGCTAATCCTGTTATCGCTTGGGCGGCGGGCAGGCCAAGGGTTGCAACGGTGGTAACACCTGCGATTAATGCCGTCCCGGTTTGCGTGGCAATAGCCTGTCCGTTTGTAAGAGCGCTGAGCGCGGAGCGACGAGCTGAACTTCCTGATGTTGATCCAATCTCAGATGCCTGTGGTACCCCGGATTTTACTGGTTTAGGGGTAGTGGTAGCAGTTGTAGTTGCTTCACTGGTTGGCGTAGAGGTTGTCGTCACGACAGGGGAAGGTTGTGTCGTCAGGCTGTTTTCACAGTCCTGGGTTCCATCTGAAAAGGAGAGACTGTAATAGTAGGTTGTATTAGGGCTCAGGCCGCCCAGTCCAAAAGAGTGGCTGGTCCCTTTTGCATCGGTTTTCTTATTTTCTTGCGGATAGGCCGAGAGTGTTGCCTTGGTGTTTTCTTTCCCCGGAGGGCTTGTATGACTTTGGGTATCCCAAACGAGGCTAGCGGTGACACTCTTTTTAGTGGTGAACGTAATTGTGGCAGTGTCGACAGTTGTCGCTTCGGTGATAGTAATACCTAAGCAGGAGACTGAGACCTGTGGTGTTGCTGTGGGTTGGGCTGTGGGGGTGGCCGTTGAGGTTGGAGCAATAGAAGGAGTTGGAGTGGGATTACTTGTCGGTGTACTGGTAGGGGTTGGTGTTACTGTTGAAGAAGGAGTCGGGGTAGGCGTGACGCCGCCGTTATACACAACTGTGAGTTTTGGCCGAAGAGATGTCGAGGCTGATTCAGAGGAAGTAAAACCTATTTTGTCGATTGTATCCGGATCACATTTAAATTCGACCATGGCGCCATAGTTTGAAATTGTTTCGCTTTTCCAATCTTGAACGAGTTTCGTTACGGGTAGGTCGAGCCAGCCAGAACTGGCAGTTGTGACAGTTGTTGTCCGATAGGTTGAGGATGAATCAATGCTCGGCTGACTGTCGAAGGTAACATCCTCTGTCCACCCAGTTGTCACTCGGCTCACTTGAACTGTGTCGTCATCTGCCGAAACAATGCCAGTGTCTTCTAATGACTCGCGCGATTCGATATTGAACGAGAGGGTTGCGCTATTGATCGAGGCGCCATCTGGGATACTGGTAAGGGGGAATTGCACATAGACCCACTCGTGGCCGCTGGTGCATTGCCAGTTTTGCGCCTGGATCGTCGTGTCATTTTCGTGGCTTTGGCCAAAGCTCACATTCATCCAAGTGTCTTGTCCGGTAGTTGGGCTAAGTTGAATGACTGTTGTTGCTGCGTATGCCGATTGAGGCCGCGTCAGGAGGACTGTGGCAATATTGGTTCCTTGGAGCAGGAGTGCCACGACGATAAAAAAAGTATGGAAGGAGCGGGCAAGTCGCAGGTTGTGCCAGTGGTAGTAGGTTTTATTGTGCGTTCTCAGCCAGTTATGCCAACGGTTAAAAACAGGAAAGAAGGTTCCTGTGGATCGTTGAATATGGATGAGCCTTTGCTCAAGGTGGTTACGGTTGCTTTTCCGAGATATAAAAATCCTCCTTTAAAACATGCCCATACATGACTCTACTGTAGCAGAGTTGATCGCTTTATTCGAGGTTGTTCGGAGTATCGGCGAAGATCCGAAGCCTTCTTTGCTTGTCCGTTTTCCAATCCCGCCGAAGTATGTTATCGTAGAACTCGTCTATGATTGAACTCCAACACGTGTCTAAGAACTATGGTACAACCCCGGTTCTCCATGACGTTAATCTCGCAATTGAGGCGGGCGAGTTTGTGTCGCTCGTCGGTCAGTCGGGGGTCGGTAAATCAACCTTGATTAAACTCCTTACTCGCGAGGAAGTGCCAAGTAGTGGCCGTATTTATGTTGCTGGCCGAGAAATTTCTGAACTGTCTCGTTCGGAGCTGCCAATTTATCGCCGTAAGATTGGCATTATTTTTCAGGACTTCCGTTTATTAAATCAGAAAACAGTTGCCGAGAATATTGCTTACGCCCTTGAAGTCTGTGGTGCGAGCTCTCACGATATTAAACGAAGAGTACCGAAGATTCTGGAGTTAGTAGGCCTTGAAGGCCGACAAAAGAATTACCCCCCAGAACTGTCCGGGGGAGAGCAGCAGCGTGTGGCAATTGCCCGGGCATTAATTCATTCTCCTAAAGTTTTGATTGCCGATGAACCAACCGGTAACTTGGATCCGGTTAATACCTGGGAAATTATTGATCTTCTCTACCGTATTAACCAGCTGGGGACGCTTATTATTTTAGCCACGCACAATAAGCAGGTGGTTGACCGCCTGCATCGTCGCGTAATAGAACTGCGGGGCGGCAAAATTGTCCGCGACGAAGAACGAGGAAGTTATGTCCTCCAAAAAGCGAAAGTAGTTTAAGGATTGTATGTCTGAAGCAACACGTCGGGTAGTTCGATTCGGGGTTCAAAATTATTGGCGCAACGGCTGGCTTTCGTTGGCAGCGACATTAATGATGGCCATGACGCTCTTTATTGTAAGTGTCTTTGCCCTCCAAGCCTATGTTATTAAAATCACGACCAAATCAATCCAAGATAAGTTGGACATGTCTATTTATGTCTCGGACACACCAAGCGAAGATGCGGTGGCGAAACTGGTTTCTGATCTTAAGGCTACGAGCGAAGTGAAAGAAGTTATTTATCTCGATAAATCAAAAGTAATGAGTGAATGGCAAAAACTGCAGGTTGATCAGTCGATTAAAGATCAGGTGAATAATGACAACAACCCATTGCCGCGAACCATTA